>JAQGHT010000917.1 GCA_028291565.1 Planctomycetaceae bacterium
CGAATTTATACAAATGCGAATGAATTGTAAGAAAGAATTCTTGGCCTGGCGGCTATTTGAAAAGTCCGCGAAGTTGGCCGGATGGGAATATACCTTCTGATTGGGGGATTAACCGCAGCAATTCACCAGGCCCCAAGTTCAATGTTCCGGCAGTCACTTCCAGCACAGCATGCGTTTTGGCAGGGGCCATCGCGATCCGCCATGGGCGTATATTCTTCCGAACGCCAAGAACCTTTCCTGACTGGTCCAGGAATGCCACATCGAGTGAAAACCTCATCCAGCAAGTATGAATACCGCCACACGGTGCAAGCAGCAGGCCGCAATCGGGAGGTAATGCAGTCCGGAACTGTAAACCCCACAGTCGCGACCACCAGTTCGCGGCGATCGCCAGTTGTGGAACGACAACTCTTCCTGTCTGTCGATCCTCAAGCGACCAGGAAAAGTTCATTACCGCCCCCTTCCGCTGGTCAGGCTTTCCGCGAATTGAAAGAATTGATGGAACGTCGGACCGAGAACAAATACAAAGATTCCAGGCAGAAAACAGACCATCATCGGAAACAGCCGTTTGACGGGTAACGTCATCGCGAATTCCAATGCTCGCTCTCGCCTGCGGTCACGCAGTTCATCGGCTTGCTGGCGTAAGATCCCGGCCAATCCGACCCCCATCTGCTCCGCTTGAATCAGGGCTGAGACAAACACCGTCAACGACATCACATCCAGCCGATGTCCCAAGCGGCGCAAGCACTCGACACGCCCTCGCCCGGACAGTGCCTCAAGCTGGAAACTGCGTAATTCGCGAGGCAATGGACGATTCCCCGGCTGAGACGTCAAAATGCGATCTAAAGCCGAGTCGAATCCCAGTCCCACCTCCCCCAACGTCGCCAGCAATTCCAAGGTCACCGGCAGATCCTGCTCGACCTGCTCAACAATGCGCCGTCGAGCGGCTTGAACTTTGACATAAGGCAAGCTGGCGATTCCGATCGATACGACCCAGGGGGCCAGATACACCATGGGTAAAAGAAGATTCCCCAGGTTTCCCGGAATCACCGCGAGACCCATTCCGAGCATCCGGATCGTGCCTGAGATCACCAGGACATAAGAAATTGCGATTCCAATCCCCAACAGAGTGGCAGTGAGAACCACGAATGAAGCAGTTGCGGACGGCCTGCGAAAGCCTGCGAGGAACAACCAGCGACTGATGAAACCGTCTGGGGCGGACCCGTCTGGCTCGTCGACCTGTCGAACCTCGGTGTTTGCATACAGACGAGTCAGGCTCCGCCGTTGGACATTCCAACGCTGTGTCACTGTAACGGCACAAGCCAATACGACCAGCGAACAACCGAGACTGAACCACAACCAGATCGACATGTTCTATCCTTTCTCTCGTTCCCGTGCTCTGCTTGGGAACAAACTTCCCGAAGCTCCGCTTCGCGTCGCGCTCGAATGCGTCACGCACTGAGCTTGAGGAACGTGTGGGGATCAAAATCGCAATCGTGACATGGAATTGGACCAGACGATTCCGATGACCTCCAACAACATCGCAAACGATACCGCAGTCTGGCCGATCGACGTTGAAAGGAAACTTCGCATACGGCCGGGATCGTTCACCCACATAATGGCTCCGATGAAATAAGTGGTCAACAAGACAGCAATCGTCGAAACGCGCGACTGAGCGGTCATCGAACGAATCCGTCGCGAGATTTCAATCCGATCACGGATCGTCTTGCCAACTGTCGCCAGCGTTGGGGCTAGACTTCCACCCACTTCCCAATGGACCGCCAAGGCCAGAGAGAATATTCGGAAACTTTCCAGCGGCACGCGCTGTGCCAATTCCTCCATCACCGATTGCGGATCATCTCCAAAACGGATGCGGCCGACGACCTCTTCCAACTCGGCGTGCAGCGGCGCCCGGCTTTCATCCAATGCCGTTTGAAGTGCCCGCGATAAGCTGCCTCCCGATTTCAATGTGCCCACCATTAAATCGATGGCCTCGGAGAGCTGTTGTTCGATCCGCGCCATGCGTTGTTCCGAAAGCATCGTTTCAACCTGGTCAATCAGCATGCCGACCATCAAACCTGCCACCACGGAAACTTGCGCGGTGACCGGCACGAATGCCAGCAACAAGACGATCGTGATTCCGCCTATGCACCAGGCGAACCAGCGGTGCCGGCGCATTGCCGGGCGGAATTCGGGCCGCGTTGCCGCTGGCTCTTTTTCAGTCACCTCCGAACTGTTGAGACGGCTGAGAGCGAGGCCCCTCGAGCGGGTTTCGATCCACCAGCGCGTCACCACGATCGCGGCCACAATCAACGCGGAGAACAAGGCAAATTCGATCACGGCGATGACTCCTGCGGCTTCCGAAAGAGCGTGAGTGGAACATCCAGGCCTCGGCTATGCAGTTCCTCGATGAACCGAGGAACGATGCCCGTCGCGACAAAGTCACCCTCCAGATGTTTGCCCTTCCTGCCACGTCGCTCGTATCGGAAAATCTCCTGAGTTTGCGGAACGAGTCCCTCCAGTCCCGTGATTTCCATGATGCTCTCCACTCGGCGGATGCCGTCCTCGAACCGCCGGATATGCACGATCAACTGAACTGCGGAGACAATTTGTTCACGAATGGCTCGGGAAGGAAGGTCAATCCCCGCCATCAGGACCATCGTCTCCATTCGCGCCAGTGCGTCGCGAGGACTGTTGGCGTGAATCGTGGTCATGCTGCCGTCGTGCCCGGTGTTCATGGCCTGCAACATGTCGAGCGCTTCCGCACCCCGCACTTCGCCCACGATGATGCGGTCCGGTCGCATCCGCAGGCTGTTGACCACGAGGTCGCGAGCGGCCACCCGTCCCCGGCCTTCAATATTCGCGGGACGAGTTTCCATGCGTACCACATGCCGTTGATCCAGTACCAATTCAGCCGCGTCTTCAATTGTGATGATCCGTTCTGATTCCGGAATCGCCTCCGACACGGCTCCCAGAAACGTCGACTTTCCCGAACCTGTGCCACCGGATATCAAGATATTCTTTCTCGCCGTAATGCAAGCGGCGAGGAATTGAGCCATGGCGGGGGAAAACATGCCGAGTTTCTGCAAGTCGGCGCGGCGCAAGCGGCGGACGCCGAAGCGCCGAATTGAAAGCGTCGGCCCATCCAGAGTGATTGGGGGAATCGTGGCGTTCACGCGGCTGCCGTCTCCCAGCCGAGCATCGACCATGGGAGAAGACTCATCAATGCGGCGACCAACCCGAGCCGCGATCCGCTGAATGATCCGGATCAGATGGTCAGCATCCCGGAACCGGATCGGCGTCAATTCCAGATGACCAAATCGCTCGATGTAAACGTTGTTTGGACCATTCACGAGAATGTCGGTCACGGCCGGGTCGGACATCAGCGGAGCCAACGGTCCGACGCCAAAGGTCTCATTGGTCAAGTCGTCTGCCAACTGTCTGCGTTCTTGTTCATTCAGCGGCACATCTTCGGTCGCGAGCACCCGGGCGACGAATTCTTGAACAACGATGGCCAGGGCTTCATCGCTATCACCCAGTAATTCGCGTTGATTGACTTCATCCAGCAACCGTCGATGCAAGTTCGCTCGCACGACCAGATAGTCGACGTCAGCCGGCCGGCGAGCGGCCTCATCCTGGCTCGACTTGGGGGCCTGGTTTCCGCCAGGCGTGCGCGGTTCCACCGGGAACCGCGATTTCGGAAACGAAAACAGCGGCTGCGAGAGTGTCTCGCGCAAGCGCCCGCGAACATCACCCGATTGCTGCGTGGAGTCGTCCATCATGCTGTCGCGTCATCCTCTGATTGATGCCCTTCGAAAGGCGGGCTGACATGGGAGGGCGAGGTTCTCTCCAGTCCTGCATTGCCATTCCGGAAGGGATCGAGATTGCTCCCGGCCAATCGACTCGTTTCACCGGCGATGGACTCCACATCGTCGATCAATCGCAGGATCGAACGCCCCAATTTGTTCCACCGGCTGGCCTGGAGCGCGAACGGCTGGCCAACATTCGCCGCGAGAATGGCTCGGCGATCATAGGGAATGACGTGATCCACAGGACGATCCAAACGCCCCTCGACGGTATGCTGGTTCAGGCAACCTGAACCGTCCTGGAACTTGTTTAGAATCAGACGCTGCCGTTCCCGGTCAATTTGCAGGCTTTCCAACAGGGACAGGAACTTGACCGCCCCGATCAAAGTCGGAACCAGATTCTCGAACACGAGGTAGGTGCGATCGGCCAGATCCAACATCGCCATCACCATGGCATCGAGAACGGGAAACGTGTCGACGATGACGAATTCATAGGTCCGGCGAGCCAGTTGCAGCACGCGCGTCATTCCTTCCTCATCCATTTCCGCGGCTTGCATCACATCGACGGGGGCCGCGAGCAAGTCGAGGCCGCAGGAGTGCGGCACCGTCAACTGTCGCAGCAAGACCTCATCCAAACGCTGGCGTTCGCGAATGGCATCCGTCAATGTGGTCTTCGGCTGCAGATCCAGCATCGTGCCACAGACCCCCATTTGTAATGAGGTATCGATCAACAGCACCTGCCCACGATGCTGGCGAGCCAGTCCGCAGGCGACGTTCACCGCCAGCGTCGATTTTCCAACTCCCCCCTTGTTACTCGCGAACAAGATCGTCTTTCCGAGCGGTCGGGCCGGAACGGTTCCGGTCCGCGTCACACGAAAGATCAGCTGCTGCAAATCCTCGGTGGAGAGTGGACGACGCAGAAAATCCCGGGCTCCCGCGCGTAACACAGCGATCATCGCGGCGCTTCCCGATGCGGAGTCCGCATCGAAAAAACGAGGATGATAGGCGGCCGCAATGATCGATTCGGGTGAGGCCCGCAGTAATTCTTCGACGAGTAACGGCAACTGTTCCAAATCATCCGCTAATTCGATCAGCACAATATCCGGCCTGCGGCTGCGCGCGGCCTCAACGCCTTGAGAAGGGCTCCGCGCCGCAGACGTCACAGCCCGCAATCCGCCGACAGACGCCAATGCCAGTTCGCACTCGTCCGCCAGGGCGTGATCTTTGCCGATCGTCAGGATTTGTTGCGCGTGAGCCATGAAGTTCCGAGAATTCGCGTGGTGGCAGACCTTCCGGTCTGCCAGGACTTAAGCAGTCATTTTGTGTTGTCAGTAATCCGTCGCCCGCTGAGTTTCCTCAAATGATCTGCAATCCGGGGTCCGAGGGCTCAACGTGTAAGAAGAGTTACTTTTAACGATTTCATCAGACCTTGGTGAGCGATTACCAATTGAGCAACGTCGATAGGCGATATCGCCGCGGAAAATGGCTCGACGATGGAATTTGAAGCATTGACCACTGCGATATTCCCCTCGACTTGATTCAAACTTATTAACGCATTGTTTACCGACCAATCGGGCTTGATCCGGCCAAAACCCACGATCATGTCTTGACCACCAATGCTCTCAGTGAGCGGGACATAGACCTGGACCTGCAGTGACATCGTCGGGATTGTCAACGTCTTCATCCCCAAATAAATAAGTCCAGATGATGGCTGGCCGATGCTCAGACAGTGGTCAATATGTAAGTAGACAGTTGAGTCTTGCGCATGCGCTGAAACTGTGGTCTGCCTCGATCCTCGCTGAATTGTCCAGGTAGTATTGCCAGTCGTCGGTGCAACCTCGATCAATTCTGAATCGATTTGTATCGTAAAGGCAGAGTCCGAAGGAAATCCCTGCATATCTGGGGCAACCACCAAAGTGGTCGCACTTTCGTCGACCGCTTGGGCCAAAGTTGTAATCCCAAACCACAGCGCGGTGAAAGTCGTGCCCGTATTCCACTCTGCCGAACTAATGGCAAATGGTGTTATCCCAGGTAGGTTTAGGCTTGGGTTACTGGACCCTGCGGATTTCGCATTTCCGACGTTGATCTGACCATCAACCGAGCCATCAGAGTTGAGTCGCGTTATGGTCGTTGCCGCAATTGCGGTGGCTCGCACGGAAATTCCATTCGCCTTACTCTTGGATGCCAGTAACGAGCCTCTCGCGAAGAGGTACGGTAAAGGCGAATCCACACTCATAACGTCAGGTAACTCTTGCTCATTCGTGCGTCTCATACGGACCAAAAATGCATCGCTACCGACAGCATATTGAAAATCATCGCGATCGTAAGCAGTGTGGTCAGGGTCAACGTCGGAATACTCGATATGCCGTACGGACTGACCATCCTCATAAGTCCCTTGGACCATGTCACCCTTCTGGTTATCGTCGAGATTCAATTCCAACGGCTTAGTTGCCAGGACACTCCCGTAGCGAGGATCTCCGGCATTTCCAGAAGTCGGAATCAGATCTTGAGACGCGTAAAAGCCATCTGCAAGCGGAATCCCGTTCGCAAATTTGATCTCCGGAGCAATCGGGAGGCTTATGTCACCAACCTGTCGCGCTGCTGCCTGCTTGGCTGCGATTCGCCTGGTACGATTCAGCCACACTTTCCAGTCCGGCGACGTTGGGTCAAAGCCAGATGTTGGCGGTGGTCCAGACGTGTCACTCAGGTCCTGTGGAATCCCGTCTTCCGCCGGATTGATTGTGCTGAACCGCAAGCCTTCCAATGCCGCCGCATCCACCGCCGTCTGCATTTGCCGCCGAGCCAGGCGAGCCAGGCCGACATCAATGACCAATCCCGCCAGAGCCAGAATTGCGAACAACAGAATCACCACCAGGATCAAAGTTGCGCCGCACCGCCGCTGGCAGCGAGACACTACGAAGAGTTTCGCTGACATGCAAGAAGGTTGTTGGGAATCAGGACGCACGACTCGGAAAACCTCTCTAATGACACTCTGCATGGCTCTTACTTGAAGATAACTCAATTAAGATCACGCGATAAATCAGACAGCGCCACTTTGATCGGCGATGGGCGCAGTTCATGGAGCGGCTTGTCTGCTGTTTTTCCAGGAAATGTTGATCTCGCAAAAGCAAATCCCGCAAGAAATCGCCGGCAATCTTTCTATCGAAGAAATTTGAAACACAGAGAAACAGAGGACACAGAGTTTACAACTGTCATTTCTTTGTGAACTCTGTGCTTCTGTGTTTCAAACGAGAATTCCTCACAGCATTGCCCAGTGAGTCCACGGTCTAGGCACTATTCAGCATTCGTCACGGACATGGGGATGGATTTGACGCCTGCCGTCGCGTCTGGCGGTGTTGGTCGCGCGGGCGCTGGCGCAGTTGGGGGTTCGGGGACGGGACTGGGAGCGACTGGATTCAGGTCAACGGGACCACGCCCCGCCTTCGGGAAAATCAATTGTTGCCTCGTCGTCCCGCGCCTGTTTCCAATCAAGCCTTCCATGAATGTCAAACTTTCCAGCGGATCATCATCCGGCGTTCGTGCGGAAACAGGCGACACCAAGGGGTGCCTGCGGGGGATTTCGAGTTCCAAGGCCGTGCTCGCCGACCTGTCTTTCAGCCGGAGTTCCGGCTCCTGACCGGGCTCGACTTGTCCCGAGCGGGCGACGCAGTTCAATTGAGAGTCCACCGCCAGGGCGCTATTCAGCGGAGCGACTTCTTCAGGATTGACGGCAATCGTGACTTCCTGGACGGGAACGGTCTTTGACTGCGTCCCCTGTGTCAAGGAACTGCTCGTAATCGGCTTGGCCCGGCTGGTGACGGGCATAACGATCACCCCATCCTGTACGATGACTCGTGTCGCGGCCTGTTTCTGGGCGGTGAAAAATGCGCCCTGCGGTCCCGTGAACGATTTGCCGGCACTGCTCTTTTGCAGATCCAGCTTTTGACTGGCGAGAATATCAAGATGATCGCCCGCTCGAAGTCCGAATACGCCGTTCAATTTTGAAGCATCCAACACGACTGAACGCTTTCCTGGCGGAATTCCGCCGACGATCCCTTCGCGAGTCCCCTTCGGGAGAAAATCTGCTTCAGTGAACGCATAACCCTTCGGCTTGTCCCGTCGCAGGACTCGGCCTTTAAATTGATCGAGGGATGTGAACATATCGGGTGTGATAAACGACTTATGCACCGGAGAGCTGGAGAAAGCGCCCCGCTTCGTGTCCCAGATATGGTCGCGCGTAATCTTGGCATAGGCGGGAATTTCCGCGGCACTGACCGCAACCAGTACCATATCGGGATCCTGTACCACCGGTTTCCGAAACATCGGCAGGTCGATGACTCCGGTAGCGCCAAGTGCCAAAACGGTGCCTCCACCAGCGATCGACAGTCCCAGGACACCGAGGAACAAGATCGCGAACCAAGACAGACCCGGACGTTGAGATGTATGACGCATGTGCCACCTGAATTACCGCAGCCTGAAAAATCATTCCGGAGAATGACAAACGATCGCATCTGCAAACTAATTGCGACAGCAGCGATTATGCAATGCGAAGCGGCTCTTGGCAAGATCGATGGCGCTCATTCAAATAATTCGCGCCGATAAATGGCCGTCGCCGAGATGATTTTGCTGAATGGCCGGACGTCCTGGCCCCACGCCGCCTGTCGGCCCTGGCCCTTGCTTCCCGTATAAAGCCCAAACGCTTGACCCTCGTCATCGACGATTTGGACATCGCCGCCATTCGGCTCAAATGGTCCATCCGGACTCGCGGCGTAGCTACTCATCGCGGCGGATTGGTAGGGATAATTGAGCTGTAAGGCGACCACCCCTCGCTGTGGGGATGAAATTTGAAAGGGAGTCTTGTAATTCGGCGGTTGGTGGTCCTTGTCCAAGATGATCTCGTTCACGACATCAACCGTATTGCCGTTGGAATCATAAATCGTCACGGTCGCGTCAATGGTCTGCGGACCGTCCGAATAATAGTCGGGTGCAGGCCCAATGACACCGGAACCAGCAATAGCTCCGGGATATCGCAAAACTGGGGTGCCCGGAAAGCTGTCCTTGTCAAAGATCATCAGTGGGACGAGCTGCTGATTGACTAACGGAAGTTTCGACATCAGGGCATACAGAGTGCCGTGCCCCTGAAAAGACAAGTTGCCGTTCCCATCGTCCGGTCCGATATACAGCACAAGATATTTGGGATCGTAGATTTTCGCCAGCACCGTGCTTTGGACGTTCACATCACTTGTCTCAATGCGTCCACCGTTTTCATCCTTGTCATTATTGATGGCTTGCGCCAGCGTCAAATCCGCTCCTATCGATGCATGGGACAACTCACGGGCCAACAGATCCGCCGCCTGCTGCGTTCCTTGACTCGCATAAATCATCTGCCCAAACGTGATAATCGCCCCCAGCAACAAATAGAGCACCAGCGCGACCAAAGCGAATTCGACGAGTGCTTGCCCTTTGCGGTCATGGTTCCTAACCGGAAGTTTGTTGGTATTATTACGGCGGTTTTTCGATGAGAGCATCGGTTGGTTCCCTTCCTGTTGAAACGCACATAGGGAATGGAGTGTGAAAAACTCACATCCATTCCCTCGTGCTTCATTCGAATGAAGTGGCCATCCGTGACCAGCATCTCGTCACACCGCATTAACAGGCCCGACGACTCATTCTTGCGTCAAATTCTCTTGGCTTGAACATTCTCATGAGCCTGCCGACACCAATCTCAACAGACGTTCTACGTCCAACAGGGCACAAATTGCGCCGAAGCCAATTGCGGGACCATACGCGAACGTCCGCTGACACCGGATCGCCGCCACGACCGCCAAAACTCCGCCGGCCAACGCCATCCAGAACAACGCCGTCACGAGAGCGGAAAAACCGAGCCAGGCGCCAAGGGCAGAAAGCAACTTCACGTCGCCTCCGCCCCAAGCTCCCAACGCAAAGAGAAAACTGCCCAGCCAGAATGCAATCAGAAAAGCAGCAAGTCGATTCAAACCGGCAGCCGGAGTTCCGTTGATTCCTTGAAAAACCGCCATCAGCAAAATCGCGACCGAGATCCAATCCGGAATCTCCCTTCGCCGCAAGTCGATAATCGCGGCAACGCCGACCAGAACAATTGGAATAATGGTCATGCGACTTCCTTCGGCGGCAAGCAATGCATGGCGCATTCCGAAAGGCGACACGGGTGTGTTGCGCCAAACGAAAGTCAGCTCAGCGAGTTTAGTTTGATTCGACAACCAATCCGCCGACACCAGGCACAGTCCCAGCCGTTCCGCCCAGTACGTTGGCCCCCAAGCGGTCTGTTCCGCTGTTTGTATTTATGGTGGCCACGTCAAGCTGAATTCCAGCACCTCCCGTAGGATTCGCCGTCTCGATTAGGTGTCCGCTAACAATTGGTCCGTTGTCATCGGGATGCGCGCCCGGGAGAATGGAAGTCACGGTGGCAATCAAATCGCTCGTCTTATGGCCGAACACCGACACTGCAGCGGCGCTGATCAACGCGACGCCCGCGATCAACAAGGCATACTCGACCAGGCCCTGACCCTTTTTGTTCCGCAGCAAATCGCTCAAATTACGCAACATTCTCTGTCCCCTCAAGAAAAGACGTACACGAAAGTTGTCGGGGCCAACTGGCCTTACAACATCAATTCAACTTTCAACAATAAAGTGCCGCTCGCCCTGCGGAAGTTCCCGGAAAATCGGAATTAGTAATTGCATTGCATTTCGATCTTTGACGCCAGGTGTCTGGCGAGTACCGAAGTTTTGCCGGAAAGCAGGTCAATCAAAAGTTTGTCAATTGCCATTGGCTTGGATTGACAGCAGTTTAAATGCATCTACAATCGGATTGCGAAAGCGATTTAAGTGGTGGCGCTGGCCGGCAAGTTCAAAATGCGGAATATGGCGTTGGCTTGGCGTACCACCTACCGTTTCGGCAGGAAATCGCTGAGGAATTCCACACCGCGACCGCAGGATGTGGCCCATTCGCAGCCATCGACACGAGGTCACGGGAGACTTTGGGCATGAGTTTCAGGCCACATTTCGTTTGCGGCCAAGAGCACAAATCGCAAGTGAGCGATGACTTGCAGCGGCACGCGCCGCACTCTGTCTGTACCGTCGAATCTGGCGTGAATTCACTGGAAGCCCGATTCGCGGATCTCGTCACACCTTTGATGCGACACCTGTTGAAACATGCCATCTCCATTCTGCATTCCGAAGACTTGGCGTGGGACGCCGTTCAGGAAGCGCTCTTAAGCTTGTGGGCCGAAGTTCAGAATGGGGGAGCAGTCCCTGACCATGCGGGACCGTGGCTATGCCGCGCCGTGATCTACCGCAGTCTGCATATTGCGAGAACGGGGAACCGTCGAACAAAGCACGAGCACATGGCTTGCGCCGCGAGAACCGGATTCCTACAGTCCGAAGATCCCGCACGGGTCGTGGAAGATGGCGAACTTCGAGAAGTCCTCGACTTGGCGCTGGCACGGATCCCCGAGACTTATCGGCAGGTCTTTGTGTTGCGTGAGCTGCAAGGGCTGGAATATGCCCAGATCGCTGTCGACCTGAGGATTCCCGTGGGAACTGTTCGCTCGCGTCTCAGCCGGGCACGAGAACAATTGCAGCAGATCCTGGAGCAAGCCATTTGCACGCCTGCGGATTTTACCGGGACAGGCTCTCCGGTTACGGAAAGTGGGTCGCATTACGAGCACCTGACCACGTCGTCAACCGCTTTTAATGTTTAGTGAAATAATTGCGCATTTCCAGCGATTCGATTGAACATGACGTACTCATATGACACGATCCGCAATCTCAAGTTCTGGATCCAATACTGAAGTACGATGTGTCCCACTTGACACTTCAGCACAAACGTGCCGTGTACTTGGTTTCTCACAGACAAGATTCTGAAACATAGAGCGGTCTTATCTGGGATGTTCCTCGAGAAACAGGAAATTCTCAGATCAAAACGGTAAAACCATCGGAACGCGCAAGGTTAGCGCGATATACGTTCCTGGCAAAGCCGGCCAATAGGATGATCAGCATGAAACGGATCTCAGGGACGCGTTTGTTGCTCGTCATCGCGGGTGGAATTCTAGCCATGATTTCCGGAGTGGTGGCGGCCGGCATTATTCGGACGCGACACACGGTCGATGCACTTCAGCATTTGAAACAGCTTGGCGGGGAGGTCCACTTGGCCTGTCCCCATTGGTGTCCGGTAATTGTCTCGCGAAATGCTTCGACATTCATGGCCAATCAAGTCCAACTGGAGTTTGTTGGCATTGAGACGCCACTACTATACATCGCCATGCAGATCAAGCGACTTCCCCAAGATGTTTGCCTGAGTCTGCAGGATGTCTCACTCACGAACGTAGATTTGAGACAATTATGTGAATTGAAGAATGTCGTCGCTTTGTCCGTGACGGATCTCGGGATGTCCGATCAGGCCATCAAATCCATTGTCAAGATGTCGCAACTGAAGTGCCTGTCAATCCATGGTGGCCAGGTGACCGACCGTGGTTGCCAATATCTGTCCGGGCATGGCCAATTGGAGCACCTGGGCCTGATCGGATTGCCGATCAGTGATTCAGGGGTGAGAGAATTATCGAAGTTGAGCCATCTCAAGATCGTCGATCTTCGCGGGACTCACGTCACAGATCTGGGATTGAGGCATCTGGTAACGCTGCCCGATCTGCAGTCCATTGATCTCAGGAATTCCCAAGTCACGGCACAGGGGGTTCGCCGATTCCGCGAAACGCGACCAGGAATTGAGATTCAAAATTAAGCCGTACGACAGGTTCGGCTACAGCGGAACTGCCTGATGTACAACATCCGCCAGGCGTCGCCATTCGGCCGACGTCTCTTGCGCCTCGACAATGGTCTTTTTCCAATCTAGCAGGCAGAGTTCGCGATGCCGCAGTCCGAGTTGGCCCACGGACCACGATTCATAACCACTGATCCAGCGACAGAGATGCACGAGAAGCGGAATCAAAGAACGGAGTTGACCGGAGGTTGGCTTCACGATGTGTGCCACGAGTTCCTCGGGGCAGTCAATGTTCTCCAGGGGGCAGTCATATCGCAACCCGACTGCGGCGAATTCGTAACGCCTGAGATAGACTCCGCCGAGTTCTGGCTCGCCGAAGTAAATACCTGATCCCCACAAGCCCACCGTGTAGTCGAATGGCAAATCAGCCATGACATCTTTGGTTGATTTCAGAATGTAATGACTGATGGCCTTCTCGCCAGCCGAGAGCTTCGGAGCGTATCGCTGAAAGCCATAGTCAATTAGTGCGTTGCGTTTCGGGCGCGCCACATCTTGGCCCCAACACCACATCTGCTGGTCGAGAAGTTTCGTTGCGAACTTGATGGTCTCTGTCGACAGAGGAAGATCAGTCGCGGGTAGCTTGACGTCAACAACGCGAGACGTTGGACTGCTGGCATTTGAAGTTGTCGCCGTGGTATTGGACAGCGACCAGTGCGGAGAATGTCGATTGAATCTAGGCAATTCGATCTGTGAGTGTGACTGTATTCTGCGTTGTGTTTTCATAAGGGTTATTCTCGTTCCCATGGTCTGCATGAGAACACACCTCTCGAAGCACTGCTTCGCGTCCACCAAATGGATTTGTATTTTCAACGAAGCAGAGCTTCGGGAATTTGAGTTGAACGCTGCTATCGGTCGTGCTCTAAGCCAACTGCTCGTCCTCAGCAGCGAATTGCCACTCCGGAAAGGGATCGTTCCAGGTACTCCACACGGCCGCTCCCGATTCCATTTCCGCGTCAGTCAGCAGGCATTGATCAAACAGTTCCGTGAGTTCTTCCTGGTCGATATTGGCACCGATCAGAACGAATTCCTGACGTCGGTCACCCGTTTCCGGCTGCCAGTTCGCGTCGATTTCCGCACGCAAGGTGTCGTCTTCCGGCCATTCCTCTTGCGGAGTGTCGGCCCACCACTGTCCGCCCACCGTCAAGTCGCAGCAGCCTCCGGCCTGTGACCACATCCCAGCATATTCCCGACGAGTTGCCAGCCACATGAAGCCTTTCGATCGAATCACCGATTCCATCGGTCGTGCATCAATCGCTTGATAGAGACGCTCTGGATGGAATGGCCGCTGGGCACGATATATAAAACTGGAAATACCGTATTCTTCGCTCTCGGGAATGTGTTCCCCGCGAAGTTCTTTCAACCAACCAGGGGCCGATGACGCCTTCTCGAAATCAAACAAGCCTGTATTGAGAATCTGATCGAGTCTCACCCGGCCGAATTCTGAACGAATGATGTGCGCGTCTGGATTCAGATGTCGAATGACCGCATCGAGATGACCGATCTCTTCCTGCGAAACAAGGTCCGTCTTGTTCAAGACGATGACATTGGCGAACTCAATCTGTTCAATTAACAAATCGACAATATTCCGGTCATCTTCGTCGTTGAGAGCGATCTTGCGATCAAGAAGGTCCTCAATGGATTCAAAGTCCTTACCGAAATTGAAAGCATCGACGACGGTCACGAGTGTGTCCAAACGCGAGAGCTGCGATAGGCTGATTCCTTGTTCGTCTTCAAATGTGAAAGTCTCGGCGACGGGTAACGGCTCAGAGATTCCCGTCGATTCCACAAGCAGGTAATCGAACCGTCCCTCACGAGCCAGTCGCCCAATCTCAACCAACAAATCCTCTCGCAAAGTGCAACAAATGCAGCCGTTGCTCATCTCAATCAGCTTTTCATCGACGCGGCTGAGATCCGCGCCGCTGTCACGCACAATCTTGCCGTCGATATTGACCTCGCTCATGTCATTCACAATGACCGCGACCCGCATTCCGGCCCGGTTGTTCAATACGTGATTGAGGAGTGTCGTTTTGCCAGCTCCGAGGAATCCCGATAGCACCGTGACCGGAAGCCGGTTCGATCCATCCGCGTCGAAATTGAAAATCATTTTGAAATTATCTCTAATTGCGAGCCAAATGTTTATGTGATGCCAAGTCTGCTTTTGCAATCTCATTATAAATGGTATTTGATTGTATTTGCAATTGTTGTGCGAAATAAATCGGCATATTGTGAGAGAATTTAATCGGGCAAGGACCGTTGGCGTGAGAAGTTCCGCGATCCGAAGGCGAAAGAGTTCGCTTTGAAATGGAGATTTTGAACAAATCTGGCGCGTTGGCAATTGCCGC
This sequence comes from Planctomycetaceae bacterium, assembly GCA_028291565.1. Taxonomy (GTDB): domain Bacteria; phylum Planctomycetota; class Planctomycetia; order Planctomycetales; family Planctomycetaceae; genus JAKFVC01. The sequence continues at coordinate 14,961 of JAQGHT010000917.1, forward strand.
TGAAGGGACAGACCAAATCACGAAACGGATTCATGCTGACCGGAAATCACGATCGAAATCCCATTGGATTCGCGAGGGTTAATTCGCATTCAAGCGCGCCTTGGCCAGTTCTTCGATTTCAATCTTTGTCAGTTCACGGTTCTTCCCGAGTTCGCGCCAGCGTGCGACCATTCTTTGATACTCGTCACGTCGCGGCAGAGCACTACTGAACGCTTTGATTTCCAGGTCCTCAAACCGTCCACCGTCACTTTCGCAAAAAAATCTTGCAAACAGTTGGTCGTCTCGTTCCTTGATGCCCTCATACCCATCAAATTTCAGCGAAGACGTATCGGTAAGTGGTTTGTCTGTCATCGATTCCACGGAATTCTTGATCGCTTGAAACATGGCGAGCGTATCGACGACTTCATTGCAATCCGTTTCGCTCAGCGATTTCACCGAGACCCCGTGAAACAAGCGAAAGTACAACAGTTCATATCCGCATTCGAGGATTTCTCGAAATTCGCCATATGTTTCAGTGCTGTCTTGATCCAGAGCAGCCAAGATCTGATATTGATTCGACAGGATGAGTCGCTCGGCCGGTGACAGTTTCATCTGTGTCTCTGATCCTTGCACGAAGTCGAATTGGCGGATGACAAAATGGGGGTACCGCTATCGCGAATGGATTATAGATGCAGACGAAACTTACTTGCAATCGTTGTGCGAAATAAAACTAAAGACGGTGATTTCGTGGTTTGACTCGGGAAAAGGCCGATCGCGGAGAAAAAATCATTGATCCGAGAGTGGCGAAGAGTTCGCCATGAATTGGAGCGTGTGCTCGTTTCGACGCGTCGAAAACCGCAGTTCCGGGACGATTCAACAAGAAATGTCGTCACCTGGCGGGTGCTGCGAGTATGGGGGCGACGCCAGCAGAGTCAGCCACACCATTGATTCATGCCCATGCCGTAGTTTTGTTGTAACTCGGAAACGGACGCGTGATTGCCAGTGGCGGGCGAACTCAGTGCAAACTGACGAGGGGCTGTGAATGCCCCTCGCGACGCGTGTTGCATTGGACTTACTTCTTCTTCGACAGCGACTCACGCAACTTCTTCAAGCTCGCCATCAGCGAGTCGTGGTCGTCGTGAAATTCATTGACTTGCTTCGTCATCGTGTTGTGTTCAGCGATTAATTTCTTGTGCATCTCGGCCAGCTTGGCATGATCCTTCGCGTCTCCGTCTTTCTCATGTTCCGCGAATTCTTCCTCGTGATGATGGATATGGTCTTCGTGCTCCCTGGCATGTTCCGCCAATTCCTCGAGCTCCGCTTCATGGTCCAGAATGCTGGCTTCAATTTCTCGCAAGGCCGCGAGAGCTTTCCGGTGTTCAATCCGCCATTTGGCCAACTTCTTGAGCATCACATCATGTTCTTCGTGAACTTTGATGTGCTCCTTTTTCATGACGGCGTGTTCCGACTTGGCATCCTCAGCCGGCAGCCCGGTATAAGTCCCCAACAGCAACACGACCAAAACCATCAGCGAAGCTCGCAGCATGTCAATGCTCCTCTATCACGCCGAATTACGAGTGCATCAACACTGCAGATGCACAACAGTCGGAATTGTAAATCGTGCAGATGTCGGACGCAATGAGCTGGCTATTCGGGAAAACAGAATCACGGTGACAACACGGATGCGTCGAGTGACAACGATCAAGTGGTTATCAACCGCGGTCGACAATTCAGGACACGTAAGCCTTCTTGGGAGCAGCCTGGCAATTCCGTCCAGGACATTTGCGAAATTGCCTCGTGGGATTTAATACGAGGCCCCCTCGACAAATTGCCAAGATATTACGCATGTCCCGTTGTGCAGGTTCCAAAACCGCGAAACTTGACGGCGAATTCGACTTGGCAAATTGGCTGAGATGAATCCGCAACACCTCGTCAGATCCTAAGTTTCTCGAAAACCGTCTGTTCGTGCTCGATCGCAATCAAGAGTTCTCGTTAGCTCCACCAGACAGTTCTTGCAACGGAAACCACGAATTGTTAGGTACGAATACGTCTTTCATCAGAGATTCGAGACCTGACAGAGTCGTGATTTCGAGGTGCGAAACGGTCAAATTGGTCCCTTGCAGGTGGTCACCGGCGAATATTCCCTGGTCAACGAAGAAGCTGCAACGATTTGTTTGCACGGGATCGCCTGACCTAGCGCCGTTTGATTGAAAATCAGTCTGCCAGAGCGTTCCATCCGGGACTACCAAGACCGGCAAAATGAGTGAAAGACAAGAATCGTTTTGTTCTTCGCCTTCCTCGGCGGCTTCGTTCGCAAGGTCAACGGCGGAAGATAACGCTTGCGACCATTTGTCGAATACTTCCGCATCGTTCGCGATGATTGAATTCTCGCGTGTTCTTCCTACCTGAACAGAACTCTTGCCAACGAATGCGTCAACAGCATAGATCGAATGAGGTGGATCAATGCGAACGGTTTGACATCTTTTTTCAAGTGCCGGAATTCTGGGAAATGATTGTTCGACCATGTCCGGATGATAGGAGAGAATCAGTTCGTGGAAGCTTTCCTCAGATTTTCGTGGAACACGCATGACCAACAAAGGAAACGTGTCAGTCAAAGATTTGCATTCGATGGCGCATCGGACGCGAAGTTTACCATCCGATTTTTGAGCACGTAGGTCAAATTGGCGTGTCTTCTTCGTTACGGGGTCAGAATAGGAGCCGCCATGCCGACATCGAAATCCGAGCCCAGTCATTAGTTCCAAACATCGCAGCTCAAACGCAAAATCGGAGGAAGTATTGAGATATTCGATTAAATCGGCCTGACCGATTTGAGAACCCTTTTGTTTGGCCACGAATCTTTGCTCCATCCGTCCAATGTTGTAGTTGACGCTGCAACCACGAAGAACCGCCCTTTTTGAGATTCATCCGATTCGTCGCTCAGTTGCAACTCGGATCGTGTCATTTCTTCGTGAAACGGGCAATCGAGTTCTCAATTCTGTCGCCAAAGTCACGATTGACTTTGGCGACAGTGTGCCCGAAGAATTTCGCAACACGTTTCACTGCATTCTCGAACTCCAACTCGCGATTTCCGGATGCGAGATCTTCGACAAAATCGATAACATTGTCCAAATCGTACTCGATCAGAACTCCGTTACCGGCGGAAGAGAACACATGACTGAGAAGAATCTCTGCTACACGGATTTCGCCGATCTGTTCAGCACGAGTTGCCGCAATCTTCATCCTGGTGGCCCATTTACGATTGTGGCCAGCAGCACTGACGTCATGACAGATTTCGTGAATAATCAAAGCCCTGACTCCAGCGACTTGCATTCCAACGATCGCGCGCTCATTGATGTAAATCGACTTGACGGCGTTATCACAGTACCCAGTGCTGTCTCGGCATTGCTTGGCGTCACCGAATGACACTGTCCACTCTCGTTGGCGGTCCCACCGTGGAAAGTACTGACAGCGAATCTCTCCAAAATGCATGTCGATAGTCATACGGTCTGAATAGTCCCATTTTGTGCTTGACGTGGACAGAACGAAGTCATGACATTTTTGCGTTTTTCATAAGTTGGCACATTTGTTCGAGATTCGATCTTGCTCTTATTGAGTGGCAAATTGCAATTCTTCACGGGTCCACTTGATCACAAGCTTCCAATCACGTGAACATCACGTTCATGGTATCCAAGGCGCCCGAGTTGTTTCGGTCTTAGTCGATGTGACTGTCACACCACTCGAAAGCGAATCAAACATAGCCTCAAAGGATCGCCGAAGGTCACAGTCGCGGCCACTTCGGAGATCAGAACAGAAATCTTGAAAATGATTGATTAGCGAATCGATCAGCCTTGCCGGATTGATGACGATTATGCCATTCTCTTTTGCGATTGCAGTAGATAGCTCCCGAGTAAGTCCACAATTGTCTGTCGGCATTGCCGTATGGTACATCCCACAACGCAACATTGAGTACAAATGAGCAACATCATCCAGATTGACGGCTGAATTTGGAAATACTCTCGCGAATCCGCGTTTGAAGAATTCTCCAGATCGCCCATGACTCGATTGGCCGACGGAGAATTGCTCGATCATTTCAAAGTAACTGAAACAAATACTAATTATCGCAAAAGCAGATTCGGAGAGCGGATCGCCGATCTGGTTCGACATAAAGCGGTCACCGAGAACTTGACCGATGCGAAGTTGACGAGTGAGCACGTGTGCCTCAAATGCGTCGATCTTCTCGCAGATATTCATTGTTGCGATTCCTCATGATTTCTGGGCAACCGCCTCACGCAATGTCATGATGTGTCTGATTTTCCACCATCTGAACCATAGCAGAAAGCTATTGGCGCAGCCAGCGTCCAAGCAAATTAGAGCGAGTCCGCATTGCACTTTGCAAATCTTCACTTGCTGTCGGTGCGGAATTTCCAAGAATGCTGAATGAGGCCGACCTATTTGCGACAGCGTGGGTGATGTTTACACCGTTCGGCTCTCGCGGCCCTGCGTTTCGTCGAAGCAACTTGCTTGGAATCGTGCAATCGAACGTATGCACATGTTGCTATGTGCCAACTGCAGTTTCGGATTGCTTACCGCGCAGAACTTTGTTCAGGGCGACAAGGGAATGTCAGTTTCGTTTGCGTATCGAATTGCATCGGTGACGAGTTTCGGATCAAGCTGTCGCAGCTTCTGCAGGCAGATCTCAGCTTGGATGACGTGCTGTGGGCGACCACCTACATGGTTTTCTGGAAGACTTTTGATTTCAGCAATTAAGAATCGGATGATGGATCTTTTGATGGATGGAGCGTTGTGATAGTCTCCTTCGTACAGCTCCATCAATTTCACTCGGATTTCCCAGTCCTGCCATCTGGCGAGATCGGCGATCGCCAGATCTGCGACCTGCGGATTATTAAGAGCGTACCGCATCGATTGTCTCAGGCGAGTTTTGTCGATTTGGTGCGGGCGATACGTCCACATAAATCGCAATGCCTGCATTGCCGCAAGAGTCTCTCGAAAAGTTGCCGGTCGATTATTGAGCATTATCCGATCGACCAGCGGCAACCCTTCCGTCCCCGTTAGCATCAAGTAACCTGCAATGACACCGTCTCCGCCGATTCTGAATTCACCCCGACGGTGATGCTGAATCTTGTGCGACAGAAATTCTACGTCCGTCGCCTCACCGCAAAGCCCCATCAACATACCGTACAGTCCAATTCGTCCCGGTGGCAAAGCGGAATCAGCAACCCATTTGCGCAACTTGTCACGTGAGAGATCCTTGGCCAGTTTTGCGATGTCTGAATAGTCGGAATTCGCAAATTCGGCAAAAGCATCAGCTGCAATGGTCAGATTTTCGTGTTCCAGAAATCCCAAAAAATATCGCAGTCTAACGTCAGCCGAAATCTCCTCGCCGGGGGCACTCAGGATGTAGTCCAACACCCCTTCTGTTACCTTCGTGAGAATTGTCCATTCTAATTTTTCATTAGACGTGCCCAAGAACACAAATCGATCGCCGACTTCCCCTTTCTCGAAGTAAGTCAAGGTGAACCGCATCTTCTTGTGAAGTGTGTCAGATCCCTTGATGACTTTTTCGACTTCAAAAGTCGTGGTAGCCGGAACGTTGTCTTTTGCAGGCGATCCTGTGACCCATACGGCAACAACAGCAACGTCTGATTTCGACAACTGCTCAGATGCGGTCACTGTGGCTGCGGCGCAAAATGGACACGCGCGTGCATTACTGGGGGAAAGAACTGCAAGGACAAGAATCCCTACGAATATCGGTAATCGAAGATACATCTTGATGACTCGCGACGCCGAAACGATTCGCCACAAAAGGCGTTTGCACCGGATCTTGCATGGTCGATTTCAATGACCACTTTCACAATCATACGGTCTAGCGAAACGTCTTCCAATTCAATTTTGCTGCAGATACAAATTACTAGGATATCGCCGCTTGATCAACCGCGAAACTCAGCGATGTCAGGACCGAGCCTTTGGTGCTCAATTGCCTTTCTCAGCACATCCCGTTTCACAAACACCTTACTCGTCCAGCGTTAATTCACGATTACCTACGGGGACAAAGTTGCAGCCAGTGCCGTTGCGAAATCATCATTGGATCGACTCGGGAGCGAACTGGGAGTGGACGCCATCCCGGTCGATGCCCGTCGACTTTCCGAAGTCGAACGGCAGCGGATTCACCTGGAAGTTGCATCTCCGCGTGTTTTGAAGACTGGTAACGGGATTAGTCCTGTCGGGTGGAAGATCGAGCCGAAGCCTGGATTGTTCGAACGCCGAATCCTCGGGCCAGTATTCGCCTGTCAGTTGCTGCTCCGTCAAGCTATTGCAGCGGTCTTATTTGTTCTGATTCTGGCCTGGGGGCGGCTGGTTTCTTGTCTTGTGCAAGTGCCGTCTGTTTTCAAAACTGAATTTCAATTCCTGGTCGTGCTTTCCGCAGTCGCTGCACACCTTCGGCGGTGACTTGAGTGTTCCTGACGTCAACCAACTGAATCCGCGTAAACTTTGCAAGATGTGCCAAGCCGACATCCGTTACACGCGTCTCGCGAAGATCTAGGATTTCCAGATGTTCGAGGTTTGCGAGTTCACTCAATCCAGAGTCGTCAATTGGCAATCCAACCAAACACAAGTGCTTCAGGTTGGAGAGACCACCGATTTCGCGACAGCTTCCGTCTGTCATCTGCCCACCGTGAATCGACAAACATTGGAGTTGTTTAATATTAGCGATGGATTTCATTGATCGGTCAGACATCCAGAGATCCGACACAGACAATGTCGTCAAATTGGTCAGTGTTGACAACGACAGGATGTCGGCATTTGTGAGCGAAACATCTTGCAGGCTCAGACTCACGTCTTTGTCGATCTTTCTGACGTCTGAGACGATGTAGATAAGAGGTGTCCTGATGCCGACAAATTCCAATCGGACTTGGTCCGTGACGAGTGTCTCCAGATTGCGAGAGACGGTTGCCTGGCACCAGTGAGGACTGGAGAGGTGAATTTCTGCTCCCGATCGCTTGAGATTATCGAACGCCTCAGCCGTGCGTCTTTCGCGAATAAATCCAGCCGCCACGGCACAGGCTATAGCCGTCAGAATCATGACCGCGACAATTAAGAACACGCTACGGACTGAGATTCTACTCATTCGGACATCCGATTCCGTGGAGTGAGGGATGATTCCACGACAACATCGCCTACCGACTTGACAGGAGATTGCATCTACACAACAATTGCAATTGTGCCTTGGAGTTTCACGGATGTCAATTCTGACGGGATGCGGTAATGTCTTTGAGTCGGCAGGTATCTGGATGGCTCAGGCCGTGTGATGTGATCGGAGCGACGCTTTCGTTTCTTTGCGTCATTCACTGTATGGCCATGCCATTGGTCATTGTCTATCTGCCAGTGCTCGGTTTGGAATGGCTGGCGCGGAATGGATTTCATCGTTGGGTCGCCGTTGTCGCGATTCTCTTCGGAGCTATGTCGTTCACACCGGGTTATATTCAACATCGTCGCACCATTATCCCATTTCTAGGAACTGTTGGCCTATTCTTACTCGGTTTCTCCGCTCTTGCAGTTCCGGACCACTGTTGCACGGCCACCAGCGGCGAAAATCTGGCGACTTGCCTCGCGACCACTACCTTCCAAACCGGCTTTGAAAGTTCGTTGACACCACTTGGGGGCATCCTGCTCGTTATCTCCCACGCTCTGAACTGTCGTTGGGCTGCCTGTTGTCGGAAGCGAATCTGCCAGTCGATGCCGCACGTGGCGCATCGGTCTTCTTCATTCAACGAATCGCCCGGTTCTGTATGACAGTGCGCGCTGGGAACGGGGCCGGGTGGTTGTTGACTGATCTGCAATTTGGTCTGCAACACAAGCGCGCGGCATGCCTCACGAATACGAAACAATCCGTGTCGTTCTCATTGATGCGGCAAAGAACACCATCTGGTCGGACAATTTGAAAGTCGAAGTCTGCGGCCACACTCTTCGGCTTCACCTGGTCGCTCGCAAGATCATTCATCGACTGGGCCGGGACCGCGTTTCCGAGTTGCGAAAAGTTGCCGATGTCGGCTGGGTGATTCCAAATGCCGGTGATGAAATTGAGTGGCTGGAAGAATTATCGCTCGAAGTCATGACTGAAATGTGGAAACCAGTGATTGCGGATCCGAGTCAATTGGATCCTAACTCTGCTGAGTGAAGTCATACCTCGCGCTGGCGACTTGATATTGCCTTTTGATGACACTGGCTTGCTGTGTTGGGGTGAATGGTGGATGTAGTCATAAATCTAGGCAGGCCAAAGGGAATTCCGAGCACACTGGCGTTTCGGATCGCGAGATCCGAAGCCATGAGACTGCAGACAAGATTGGTTCTTACACTTGTCCCTGTAATTTGTGACATTTCTAACGCGTGACTGATGGTACGCACAGTTGTTGATGGGTACTTTCAGTGTCCGATTCGCGATATCGCGACGCGAGCGGCTTCGCGAACTCTGGCGTCGGGATCACGTTGTGCTTTTTCCAGTGCGGTGAGTCCGCTCTCGGCTTCTGCGCCGAAATGCCCTAACCCAATCGCGGCGCTCCACCGTATATCGGCTTGCTGATCTTGGAGCGACTCGATCAGGGCAGGCACAACCTTCGAGGCATCCCCCTTCCGTAACTGTACCAAGCGGACCGCTTTGATCCGGTCGCCCTCTTCTGACGACTTCAAGTCCTCGATCAAGTCATTGGTCGATTGCCCGCTGCCACAGCCAACGAAGACCAACGATCCCAGTAACGCCATCAAACAGATTCGCTTTTGCACAAATGCTTCCTCCAAACTGGACTCCACGCGGGGAGTCCGGTTGCATACGCTTTCGGCTAAGACTCGCTAATAATTCCCCGTCACTTCACCGCCGGCGATCGTGCCAAGAGCCTGGTAGGTTGGGCCATCAACAAAACTGCTGATGAAACGCACGGACCCATCGCCGAATAAGAAATTGGCCCCTCCCACATGAAAGCTGTAGTAGACGTCAGGATCGAAAATTGGGAAATCCGAGTTAGGCAGGTGCGTCGCATTACAATGTGCGAGCACGAACGCTTCGCCGAATTCCGCGTTGTCGTTCGCCAGTCTCGGCTGAGGGGAATAGGGTGCTGGGGGTTGCGTC
>JAQGHT010000942.1 GCA_028291565.1 Planctomycetaceae bacterium
GTTGCCAATCACACCCTGTTTACCATAAATCAACAGATCGCGAAAGGACAGTCGCTCCCCAATCCCCTGAGCCTGAAACGCGCGTGCTTCTTCTTCGAGCACAAACGTACGGGCATAAGCAATTTCACGGATGAAATTCTCCGGAGTGACGTCCACAGTATATTTTTGATACGGAATGGGCGACTCGGGACCATAATCGAGTTCGTACGTGATTCGGAGGCCGGAATTCCGCGACGGGAGAGCCTGCATGGCCTGCCCCTCGTCGGTCAGATCCAATTTTACGGGCATTCCAATGTGGCACACTTGACGTAGCGTATTGAGCTTCAGGATTCCCGCATCCGCCAGGGCTTCGACGAAAATCAGGCTGGATCCGTCGCAGCCTGGTAATTCGGGGCCGTTCAATTCAACTCGGCAGTTGTCAATTTGCAGGCCGGCCAGGGCGGCCATGACGTGCTCAATGAGTTCAATTGCCACGCCGCGATGCTCAAGAGCTGTGCGGCGGGAACGCAACGCGGTGAATTCGACCAAAGCGGGGATCGGATGTGGATCGGCGAGATCGACTCGGGTGAATGTGATGCCGCTGCCGGCAGCAGCCGGAAAGAATCGGACCGTAATCTCGGCGCCACTCAAAAAGCCGACGCCTGTCACAGTCGCTGGACGCGAAAGAGTTTGTTGGAAGCGTTGCGGCATGTTTGCTCCCACAGGCCGGTCCGATCCCAACCCGTGTCCATACAATAAAAGACTGCCAAACTACCGCCGTGTCGAAGAGTTTGCCCAGACGGCCAATGAAAAGCTCTTCGACTGCAAGTCACGGAGTGACTCGCCTAAAGTTCATTTGACAGGTTCTCAGGAAGTTTTAATCAAGACAGTGCATTGTTGAGACCTTGAAGCGGCGAACCGCTGATTGCCTCACAATATCAAACCGAATCGTCAGGAGGCCATATGACCGTGTTCGGCCAAATTGATGATCATCGAGTGGAGCGTTCGCCCGAATGATCTTCAACAGGCCTCTGGACGCCCGGAGTGCGGAAAATCGCCCGGCTTCAGATCAAGCCGGGCTGGCTTGTGATACCTTGGAATTGTCCGATTAGTTCGGCGATTGAGTTGCAGTGCTGGCGGTACGCTGCTTGACCGGTGGCTTCACAGGGGCGCCTTCTGGCTTTTCGGTTCCCTTTTCCGCCGTAGCCTGGACGTTCTTGTTCAGATACCGTAAGACCGCGTCAGTAATGTCGTCTTCTGGACGATTGAACACAACCTGACGTTGCAAAGCCTGCATCACCTTCTGCGGATCGTCGCTTTCAGCATCTTCACGTGAGTAGCGAATGATCAAGGTGTAGTTGTAAATCGCGGCGTACTTATTGACTGCGTCCACAACTTCACGATAAACAGTTTGATAAACCTTGGTCTCTTCTCGCATGAATTTGCGTTGGAGATTCTTGCGTTCCGCTTCGGCTGAGGCGGCGAGTTCGGTGATCTTCTTTTCCGATGCCAGGAATTTGGCACTATTGGGCGCCAGTTCCTTCATGGTTGCCTGCAGGTTCTTGATTTCTTCCAGTTGCTTCTTCAACGAACCGTCGGCAGCCTCAATTTCAGCACGCAAATCTTCACGCAACATACTGAATTTTTTGTACTTGCTGAACAGATAGGCCATGTCAATGAGGCCCACTTTGTGAGGTGTTGCGTCACTTGCGCCATTGGACTTTGCCGGAGCCTGTCCCCAGGCATTGCCGAAGGCCAAACCCAGGCCAATCATGAACATGACCGCAGTGGCAGACAGAATCAGTTTTTTCACGGGCTATGCACTCCTTTGCTTGGCCGCAGGGAAACTGGGGGACTCCACTAAAGGCAATGCCGTAGCGATTCATTCAAGACGGCATTGATCTCCATACGGACCAAAGCGGCCCGACTGAATCACGTCTGTGATTCGGGAGGAGGTTTTTCCAGCGACTGGACAGGTTGTAGGGCGGGAATTATTCGCCATGACGGAACACGAGCGATCACATTCTCTCGATCCGTCGCAGCGCGTCAAGATGGGATTTTTGGTTTTTTGTCGCTTGGGAAGTGACAAGTCGCGAGGGGGGAAGGCAGACAGTTAATCTCTTTAGAATTCATCGGTAGTTCGTGAAACCCAACACCAATTCAAAATGGCAAATGCACAAGAAGAACTGCAAAAAGTGAGACATACCCGCAACCGAACCACAATCAGACATCGATTGAAAGTCTCGATCGCAAATTATTGGACAGCGGCTAATCAGTGTGCCTACGACGCATTCTCGCCAGAGACTGCGTCGGTACGCTCTGGTCCTGGCCCGTTGCCCAAGGTTGGGCAACATTGGCTACGAGGAAATAACGTCCCGAAATGCCTCACGGTATTAGTCAGGGATATTGCGGGCGATTCAGAACATTCGCCCAAAGTCTCGCGTCTTCAGCCACACTTCGCTCGACCCTGGAGTACTAGCTGAAACTCTTGAAGCCGCGGCGGCGGGTTGAACTGTAGCACTCGAGTGCCGCTTCGATGATCGGGAATGCCGCGCTGGACGGCATGAACTCTTCGACTTCTACGGCCTTGCCTTCCAACATCTTGTAGTCCTGGAAAAAGCGACGCAAGATTGCCAATCGATGCGGTGGCAGCTGGCTGGCCTCGGTAAAAGTGTTGAATTCAGGATCGTCGACTGCAACGGCCAGGATCTTGTGATCCTTTTTGCCCATGTCGATCATGGTCATTACGCCGATTGCCCGTGCTCGCACCAGAGTCAAAGGATTCACAGCTTCCTGACACAATACCAGCACGTCGAGCGGATCATCGTCTTCGGCCAGCGTTTGCGGAATGAAGCCGTAATTGGCTGGATAATAGACGGCCGAATAAAGCATGCGATCCAGCTTTAACAAGCCCGTCGGTTTGTCGAGTTCATACTTGATGCTGGAACCACGAGGGATCTCAATGACGGTGACGAATTCCTCAGGAAGCCCCTCTCCAGGGGTCACATCATGCCAAGCGTGCGTCATTTTATACCTTGCGCGGTCAAGAATGAGACATTCGATCGCCGGATTGAGATCTAAATACGTCTCAATCGCGGTGGCGAACAGTCGAGATCCTATGTGGGAGTTCGTTTTTTTGACAGGTATGGCGCCTGCCGTGCAGGGAAGAATAACGGCTGGTGCGATCCTGGCAACACCAAGACGAAAAACGGCGCTGAATTCTCAATCGACATACAGGAACTCGTTACAATTGAACAACACGCGAGACAATCCCGGAAGCCCATGCTGCTTCACAAACTCTGCTCCAAGCTCAACTTCGGTGGCTGTCGGAGCGCGTTGCAGGACGAATTGATAGGCCTGGCGGACTTGTGCCGGCACATCGGCAGGAACTTCACGCTGAATTCGGCCGGCTAATTTATCAGACATTCGCAGCAGAAACGGATTGTTCAACAGTGCCAGGGCTTGCAATGGGGTCGTCGTCACGGCACGCTTCGGCGCGGCGGCCGACGGATCAGGGCAGTCAAAAACATCCAGCAATGGATTGCGCCCCGAACGAATCCACGTGCGATATAAACTGCGACGTTGAAACGCATATCCTACTGCGTCAATCGAGTTATAGAACTGCGAATTCGCCGTGAAGGTTGTGAAGTCCTGGTATCCAGGTCCGCCCATCGCGGGATTCAGTTCGCCTGCCACAGTCAATACCGCGTCCCGCAGTTCTTCGGCCTCGAGTCGTAATGGAGATCTTCTCCACAGCAGCCGATTCTCCGCGTCGTGTGTTCGTCCTGCAGGATTCACGGCGGGACTTTGTCGATACGTCGCGGAGAGCACAATTGTGCGATGCAATGATTTTAAACTCCAATTCTTTTGTATCAGTTCGGAGGCCAGCCAGTCCAGCAACTCGGGATGCGACGGCCGAGCTCCATTAAAGCCGAAATCATTGGGAGTATCGACGATTCCCAATCCGAAATGGTAATGCCACAACCGATTGACCATCACTCGGGCCGTGAGCGGGTTATCAGGGCGCGTAATCCAGTTGGCCAACTCGCGACGACGATCACTTTCCGGTGCGCCTTTAGGCAGGCTCAATTCTCGTGTACCTGTTCCAAGTGATTTGATGCCGCCGGCGGCAACTTGTTCTCCAGGCGTCGCAGGATTTCCGCGAGTCAGAACAAAAGTCGACTCGGGCTGGCGCGGGGTGATCGCGTAAGTATGACCACCGGACAATAAACGCAATTCTGCCTCGAACTGCGTCAAATGCAGCACCAGTTCCGCGCGCTGCTGCCGTTGAGACGGAGTTAATGCCGCGACAACTAACTCGGTCATTTCATTTTCGGCCGCCCCTGGCACTCCGGCGGATGCGATGGCTTCCGTATTTGCTGGCGGGCGAACTCCACTGGAACGTTCGGTCCGCAGTTTTTCCCGGATTGGATTTTCCAATGCAGCAATCGCGTCGATTAGAGGCTTGCAGCGAGCCGTCAAGTCAGTCTGACGCGCCTGGACCAGTTCACGGCCGCGATTTGAAAGACTCTCACGTTCTCCATGACGCACGCCACCTAAGGCGGCGGCGAGTTGGTAGTATTCGCGCTGTGTTACCGGGTCGAATTTATGATCGTGGCAGCGGGCACAATTGGCAGTTAGACCGAGAAACGTTTGTGCGGTCGTACCGACAATGTCTTCCAACTCGTCTTGCCGGACTACCGCGCGCATCGCCGCGCTTTGCTGTGCCTGTCCGACTTCGTCCCACGGCGCGGCCACCAGATAACCCGTAGCGACGATACTTAAAGGATTGCCTGGTGCGAGCACATCACCGGCCAACTGTTGGCGGACGAATTCATCATAGGGCATGTCACGATTCAAGGCCCAGACAACCCAGTCCCGATAACGCCACGAATTGGGACGCAGGCGGTCGCGTTCAAACCCTTGACTTTCTCCGAAACGAACGATGTCCAGCCAATGCCGAGCCCAGCGTTCTCCATAAGCGGGAGAATCCAACAAACGCGTCACGAGCTTTTCATAGGCGTCTGGCGCCGTATCTGACACAAAAGCCGCAACCTCTAAACTCGTCGGCGGCAATCCCAACAGGTCGAAACTGAGACGGCGAATCGCAATGCGCCGGTCCGCTTCCGGGGCGGGTGTCAGCCCCTTTGTCTCGAGTTTCGATAGGATGAACGAATCGATTTCATTTCGCGGCCATTTTACCATTTTGATTTGAGGCAACCCCGGACGCAGGATCGGTTTAAGCGACCACCAGTCATAACCAGCGCGAGTTTCTGTGGTATAGCGGAATGGATCAATGGGATCGCTCCCCCATTTCGCGCCTTCCAGGATCCACTGTTTGAGGATGGTTTTTTCGCTGGCCTGCAGCCCCTTCTTCGGGGGCATTTCGCCGCTGGAGACTTTTTCCCACAACAGGCTGGAATCGAGCTTTCCAGGCTCAATGACTTTGCCAGACTCACCGCCAGCGAACGCACTGGCAGAATTCGAAAGATCCAAGCCCCCTTTTTTCTCATGAGCGTTGTGGCAGCCGAGACAGCGGCCTGCCAACAGTGGAGCAACGCGCGAATCAAAAACAGAGTCCGCTTGAGTGGGCTCCGCCGCCTGAATGGAAATTGAAACAAGGCTGGAAAAAACGACGAGACTCCAGAATCTGATCTGCAGCGAAATTGCTTCCCGGACGAAATTGCATTCTTCAAACATCAGCTTGGTGCACTCCGGTTCGGGTGGAAACTGGTAGACAATCTCGCCAGAGATTGGGGCGGTTGACTCAATTGCCACGCGATATCTCCCAAAGTCTGGCGGCCTTGGCCTACAGGCAATTCGACGTTTGGATCTCATTCACGACGTTAATGCATGATTTCGCTGCCACCCTACACCATGATAAGATGAAACCCACCAGCAACTCCGCTGATGTTATCAGCGAATGAAGATTCATCACAGATTCAGGAACAAGATGCCCAACCGAGTCGTCTATTTCAATGGAATGTTCGTTCCCGAGCGAGAAGCTCGCGTCTCGATTTTCGATTCCGGTTATCTCTATGGCGAAACGGCATTCGAGATGGCCCGCACGTTCAATGGTCTGCCATTTCAGTTGCGCAGTCATCTTGAGCGACTACAGGCATCATTGAAATTCCTGGAAATCGACTGCAGTTTTTCTTTGGACGAATTGGAACGCCTGACACTCGAAACGCTGAGTCGAAACCGTTCGACTGAAGCAGAAGACGTTGACTGGCATATTCGCCACGATGTCTCACGCGGTCCAGCCGAACTGTATTTGCCGGTTTTTCCCGAGTCTGCTCAGCGGCCGACAGTCATCATCAGCTGTTGGCCACTGGTTCGAAACATGGGCCGCTTCGCGAAAAACTACGATCAAGGTGTCGAAGTCATCGTTTCCTCACAGAAGTCCCTGCCGCCACATCTGGTCGATCCACGAGCCAAGACTCGCAGCCGCGTTCACTTTCAGCTGGCTCAGTTGCACGCAAAACGCTTTGGCCCGGCATGGCCTGTCTTGACGGACGAAGCGGGATACCTAACCGAAGGTCCGAGCTGGAATATTCTCGTAATCCGCGATGGAGTATTGCATAGTCCACGTTCGGAAGAGATTCTGCACGGAGTCAGCCGAACGATTACGTTTGACGCCGCCCGAAGCCTGGCGTTGCCGGTTCAGGAAACGAACATTACGGGGGACTTTGCGCGTCAGGCTGACGAAATCTTGTGTACCGCGACGTCGTTTGGTTTGGTTCCTGTAGTGAAATTCGAAGGCCAGCCAGTTGGAACAGGCATACCGGGACCGTGGTATTACCGGCTGTTTGAGAAATGGAAACTATTCGTGGGCCTGGATTTTGTCGCTCAAGCCAGGAATTACTCCGGTCGAGTTGCGGAGTGGGAATTGCGAGAGCAATCCGCGACCGTTTGCTGATTTGCTGCGCCCGCGCGGAGATCGTTCAGTTTCCTCGCGGTACAAGCCTCTTTATTTGCCTTATTCGCCAACAGGCGGCGGTTCCGTATCAACGTCGTGCCATTTCATGGCTCGATCCAGAGGTTCGATACGCAATACGACTTTGCCACCGACGAAAATCCGCACGGTTCCAGTCGATTCTGAGACCGTGATCGCAACTGCGCGGGTGACCTTAGAGATCGCCGCAGCAGCCCAATGGCGAGATCCGAGACCTTTGGAAAGCGTCAACCCTTGTGCCGGAGCATCAAGTATTCGTCCGGCTGAAATGGCGACGCCGTCCGAGGAAATGATGAACGCGCCATCGAGTTGGGCGAGTTCTTTGATACTTTCTCGCACGCGCGGATCGCGAAGCTCTCGTTCACGCTGCGGATAGCCTCGAAATGGGTCGTGAACCCCCTCATGCGACAGCTTAATCGTTTTGCGATTGTCGCCAACCACAAACAGAGTCCCCACGGCCTTGCCTTCGCGACCTTCCCGCCCAATTTCCACAGCCAGGTCGACCACAGATCGCAACGTGGGGAGCGGGACTTGCGTTTCCAGACGTTGCAGATCGCGGGCCGTCAATTTTTCCAGGTGATCTCCGAGATCGACGATACTCAGTGTATCAATAGTATCCCGTTCGAAACTGGCATATAGCGCGATGACTCGATCACCGGTCTGCAACAGGTCGTCGGCAATGGCTTCCAGCAGCGTCTGACTCAACTGCATCTGCCGGGTTTCTACCTCGGGCTGCAGCGCGACGACATGGAGCCCCGATGATTTCGCGGCCTTCTGGACCTCTTCATCACTGGACGCAACGACGATTTTCATCCGTTCCAGGTGCCGCTGGACCGAGTGAAATTCATACGCGACATCTGCCAGGATGACGACTGCTCGTGCGTCGTTCTCCAGCGCAATTCGCCGCGCCGCCGCGAGCAGCGTTACGACTTGCGTAGTGAGTTCGACGGACTTCATAGCGACCCATAGGGCAAGGGAGTAATTGAGCGCAAGAGGGGGAGAACCCAAAGTTTAGGAAAATCCCATTCCAGGTCAACCGCGATTGCCGCGTGTTCGCGGAGTTTTCGGAAAATTTAAGAATGAGCAATCGAGACGGCGCGATTGAAGACGACATGGCCTCAGGATTCAAGTCGCGAGTTTAGGCAGCCACTTCGCGTGTTTCAGACGTGGCCGTTTACTGAACAAAAAACCAATGATATGCGAAGCGTCGCAAGGGGGGATTCGTGTGACTCTCATCAATTGGAGGTCAGTTTTCACGACGCCTCACTTCAGGCTTTGACCCCCGTCAATCGACCATAGAGATCTTCGATGGCAACCGTCAACCGCTTTTTCAATTTCGGCGGCAACGTCTCCAGTTGCTCGACGAAATCTTCGGTCAGCGCCTTGCTGCAGCGTTCCAGAGTTGAACAAAGACGCTTGGCCAGTTGCTCGGGAGATAATGCCTCAGTGACTTCGGACTTTTCTACCATTTCGCCAGGCGGCGGCGTGATGGCACCGGAGTGGAATGGTGCATAATTGTCGCCCAATGGATCGAGTTCCCGGGCTAATGTGGCGACTCGCGCCGCGTCTGATTCATTACCCATCCCCGTGGGCATCGCCGGACGTCGCATTCCAGCAGCTGATCCGAAGTCGGCCGGATCCTGCACAAACGAGCGTTCGCCGGACACATAATTTACCAGACCCGACGGCAGAATCTCCGTCGCTTCAGGTTCGGCGGTCAAATCCTCACCGCGTAATGCCCGGCGCCAGGCCTTCATCTCGGCGACAGTCGCCTGGGTTTCTTCGGCCCATTGCAGGCAATCCGCGGCATCATCCCAATTGAGCGCAGAATAGAAGTGCGACCACTTGAGATTCGGGAATTGCGATCGAACGTCGGAAAACGTTTCCCAAACCCGCCGCCGCTGATAAATCTGATCGCCACTCAGACCTACCAGATTACCGAAATCGAGATCCGTGCGGCCACGCGAGTGACGTTGAGTCCATTTTGACGCACAATCGCCCACCACCCATCGGCAATGGCTGATGGCCTGTTGGGCCGTGCGAATGATTTGTTCTTCGGTTTCGTCTGTATTAGCTGGGGTCACAGAGTGATCGGTCATCGTATTGGTTATCAGGAATATTCCAGAGAAAAGCAACATTGGTGTTTGGCGGTTCGCAATCGCATTGTACTGCCAGTCCCGCCGACCTGCTACTCGCCGCGAATCGATTCGATCTCTGCCCAAGGACTTGAAATGTAATGCGGCGCGACTTCTCGGAAGCGAAGTCTAGGAAGACCACGTAGAATGTAATGACCAGAGTCGTGATGTCGCAGATGCCAATCCAAGTCCCAAGCACAAGTTCTGGATTTTGCGCTTCGGGCTTGGATACTGCGGTGAATATTCCGGGTGATCCAATGTATCGAGCTGCTCAAGGATTCGACGGCAGTGAATGGATCACACGGGAAAGGCTGTGGGTTGGGAAGCCGATGAATTCGCGCAGGCCGTTTCGTGTGCCACCCCAAAAACGAAGTCGACTCCCACTCCCAAACTTCGTTCTCGAGGGAAAACACAGAATTCAAGAAACGATGCTGAAGCAAGGAAAGGAAAGAAATCGGCCTGCCGGCGCGCCATTATGCGCACCGTCAGGCCGGCACTGTTTTCTGTTTCGATTGTCACCTAGCTGATTGAGCTGTGCTCAACAGGTTCCGAGCCACGGACTTTGGGGACAGATCCTACGTCTTGCTGACCGCGACAAACTTGGTCATCGTATTACTGACTCCGCCCTGGCCGTCGGTCAATTGGAAGCTGATCGTGCGGTTCTTGAGTGACGTAACGGTACTGGTCGACGTCTGGAACGTAATCGCTCGCAACAAAGCTCGCGCCGCCGCCGCTGTGGCATTGGCATTCAGAGTGATTGTCAGGGGCGTGACGGAACCATTTCCACCAGATTCCGTTCCAATCAGAATCCCGCCGTACAGAATGTTAGTCCCACCAGAGACCGCGATTTGTCCAACATTGGAGCCTTGACTGCGGACAGTCAGCTTATCGAATGAAGTTCCGTTCGCGGTAATCTTGACAGTCAATGTTCCTCCGCCGAAGTTGACGGAATCAGAATCTGTAACTGTCGCTGACGGTTCAATGATGACCGGGTTCATTACCAGGTGATAAGTCGGGATTGTCGTCGTGCCCGCGAGTACGGGTGGCTGATTCTTTTTCGCGACGTTCACCACTTTGCTGGCAACTGGACTCGTACCGCCATCACCGTCGGTAATCTGGAATTGAACACTGCGGGCAGCAATCGGTGCCGCGGTACTGGTCGTGCGGAATGTAATATTTCGCAACAAAACTTGAATCGCGGTGGGAGTTGCCGCCGCGGTGAAGGTGATTGTACGGTTAGTCGCTCCGCCCATCAGCGTGCCGATGATCACCCCACCATACTTGATCGTTGAGCCCGAAAAGCCGATTTGCCCGGGTGCATTTCCCTGATTGCGGACTTCGATGCGGTCGTAGGAAGAGGCATTCGTCACGACATTGACAGTCAAGACACCTGTTGCGAAGTTGAGCGAATCAGGATCGGTCAGACCCGCGGTGCCGTCGATCGGCACGGCCGTGGCTCCAGGCGCGACGGTCAACGCGGTTGGACTGAGCGTGATGACAGGCGCGATGTTCGCAGCGGGCAAAACGTTGATCAATCGAGTTGCAGGGGTACTCGTTCCGCCCAAGCCATCACTGAGTGTGACTTGAATCTTACGTTGTAGCAAGGACGACGAGGTTGTCTGGAAGGTGATGTTTTGTAACAATTTCTGGGTGATGGCGGTTGTGGCGTTCGAATTCAAAGTCACCACGAGTGGAGCATTCGTACTACCTCCAAAATAAGTCCCGACCTCCAAGCCACCAAAGAGAATGCGGTTGTTCACGGTAGATATCTGATTTGGCAGGTTGCCGACATTGTTGATTTGCAGACGATCCGCTGACTGTCCATTCGCGACAATCGCGATTGTCAACTGGCCGCCATCGAAGACCGGAGTCTGGTCGTCGATCACCGACGCGTTCGCGTCAATCTTCAACGGTGGCGCTCCGGTGTTGTAAATCAAGGGAGTGGCGGTCAGAGTGACAACTGGCGCCGCACCAGAGAAGACCTGCACGTTGTCAACGGTGATGGCATTCGAAATGACTGTTTCTTTTCCGAATTGATTGATCGTCGAGGTCGGGAAGATGAACGACGAAAATGTACCATCGAAATTCTGAAATGCCTGCCCCATGACATCAAATTGCTGGAATTTGATCCTCACATCACTTCCCAGATTAATTCCATTATCATTTGCAAATTGAGTCAGATTGAACGAGTGATATTGGAAATTGCTGCTGATGGCGCTTCCCGTCAATGAGACGATGCGATACCAGGTGGCACCACCGTCGGTACTGATCGCCACGCCGTCAGAGCCTTCCTGATTCAGGAAGATGTTGGACATCGGCTCCTGGAGATTGTTGGAGGTGCCAGGAGAAGTTTGTGCGACTTGAGTCAATGGATCAAACGACTGCTTGGCGCTGAATGTCAAGTAGACATCATCGGTGGCTCCGGACAGATCCAGATGCAAAATCGATTCACTCAATGAACCGACAGAGAAATCACCAAATCCGTCCGTCAGATTCGGTGCAACATAGAACGTCGGGACGAGGAACGTTCCATTATCGAGGAAGTTCTCGAGATTGACGGTCCCCGCTCCGGCGAGTGACGACTGGAGCACCATGCTCTTGGTACCGTTCACGGCGCCGTTGGAGCTGCCGTCCAGAACCTCTCCGCTGCCGAATGTGTTGACTTCCCAATTGCCGGACAAGGCGCCTGATTCGAAACTATCTCCGAAATTGAGCGACGCGGTGGTTGTATCACCGTAAATGGCCCGATACGCGTCAATCAACCCAGCGCCAGACTGATTGTCGACACCCGGGGCTTCAATGTCTGACGCCGTACTGGTCATGCGCTCGTAAACCTGCAGCGGCGTGAATCCAGGATTCGCCTGTCGAATTAATGCTGCGACAGCGGCTGCATGCGGCGCTGCGGCCGAAGTTCCAAAAAAGTTGGGATAGGTGTCTGACTCGATATCCGTGGCGGATGCACTGGAGAAAATAGTGTCTTTGAAAAAGCTCGTGTTCACACCGTCGATCGAGGTCAGGTCCGGAGTTTGGCGAACATCCGGGGTACCCAATGGAGCGCCTGTCGAAGTGTAGTAAATCGTCGTCGGGCCGATCGACGAGAAGCTCTCGACATTGTGGGAATCGTAATACGGGGCCGCGGCGACAGACATCGCGCCGGCCGCAGCGGCATGTCCATAGATCGTCGAACTCTTGGTATCGTCCGTGAAGGTCTCAAACTGAGGGAAAGACTTTTGTCCAAAGTCCACCCATTTCAAGACTCCAGGAGCAGGCCCCGCGTCCAAACGGACCAAGACGTCCACAAATCCACTACCGAGACCTGCGGGCAGGAAGACGCGCTCGCTGGGGGTCTGAGTCGCGATATTGTTGCTTGTCGATGAAACCAGGATTTGCCCGGTCAAATCGTCGACAACGAAAATGTCCAAGTCGGTTTTCACGCCGTTGGTCGTATAGAACGGGTCATTCCACTGCAGTTCCAGGTCGAGGGAATCGGCAGTGGAAAACAGGAAGATCGAATTGCGAGTCGTTGTGCCACCAACGCCATTCGAGAAATTCAAGAAATTACCCGGTCCAAAAGCGGGATCCGGACTGAATGTCGGACTGTCATTCTCGTACGAACTGCTGCCTTCATTTCCCGCCGCTGAGAAATAGGAGACGCCATTGTAATTCACAACGTTATTGACGGCCTGCGCAATGATCCCGTCTTGAAACATTGGCTCGTCGACACTCAACGCGTCATCGACGATGATGTTCGCGTTACCTTTCGTCGGATTGGCCAAATTGGCGATGTTCTGAGCATAATTAATGTCGCCGCCTTCCGCCGTCGCGAATGAGATCGCAGCCCCAGGAGCAACGTCATGGACCACTTCTGCCATGGCCCGGCCTTCATTGTTGTCTCCAACCGCTCCTTCTTGCAGGACGTTGACCGTTGTGGGCAGGTCGCCGTTCGTTTCACTCACCAGCTTCGCGGCGCCACCAGAGTTAAAGCTGTTACTCAAGATGCCGACACGTTGCCCGGTCCCATCATAGCCAGGTGGTGAAGTCGCTGTGACACGATCCGCTTCTAGCGCATTACCGGCCGCGTCTTGAGTTGGTCCAGCTGATGTCAGGAGTTTGTAAATCGGAACCACGCCCAGCAGTCCCTGGCCAGACAGCGAACTCAAATTCGGTATTTGATTGACGGCGATAAAGCCTTCCAGGAAAAGTTG
>JAQGHT010001030.1 GCA_028291565.1 Planctomycetaceae bacterium
TCAATGCCGACCAGTTGGTCCTGTCGAAGCCTGCTTCGCCCGAAGCAGGCAAATGAACCTCGTTTGATCGTTTGGTCCCCCCTTCGAGCAAGACCGCTTGTGGTACCTCAGAGTCCTCTCAGCGGACTTTGAGGACCCCTGTGCGTTGTGCCGCATGAAGCAACGTGAATGGGTGGATATCTGCACATTCACGATTTTTCGGGATTTCGCAGGGCATGCCGAGTCGCCCAGTCTGAAACCAGTTCGCCTCGGGTTGATACTGACAGGGTCTTGTAGATCGCTTTCGCATGATCATGGACTGTATTGACGGAAATCCCGAGCTGTTTCGCGACTTCTTTCTCGATAAACCCTTGCACAAACAGATTGTAAACACGCAACTGGCCGGGCGTTAACCGTGGAACATTTGCGGGCTCGATTAGAGAGTCCTCTGCTGGAAGACTTGCTGATCGCGTCGAGTCTTCCGAACTGACCGTTTGTTTGACAGCTTCGGCGATGCTGAAACAGACCTTGAGTCGAAAGGGCCTGATTTGGACTTCAGCGCCTTCGTCGAGTACTTCTTCGCCATGAATACGACGCCCGTTGAGGCACGTTCCATTGCGGCTTCCCAGGTCGCGAATTCGAAAGCCGGTTTCGGTTTTTAACAGGATCGCATGTTCCCGTGACACAAGCACATCCGGCAGTCGAATGGCACAATCATCGTTGCGGCCGATGACCGTTTTCGGACCTTCGACTTCATGCATTCGCGTGAACACAGAATCATGGGAAATCACAACATACAACTGGCCCATTTTGCGTGTCGCCTAAATGTCAAGGCTGGTGGCACCCCCTCAACAGGGGGTGCAATGAAGGTTGCAAAGCATGACTCGGAAGGTAGTATAAACCAACTAACTCGTCTATTCAATCACGTCTGTTTTCAATCGCGTCTGTTTGCCAATTCGAGCGAGTTCAGGAGCAGATCAATCCAACAACAGCAGTGATTTGACGTGCTCAACAGTGGTAACTCGATGCGGTGGTCCCAAGTCTACAACTGAAACGCATCGGTATTGGTGATCACTTTCGGTTCATCATCCACGTGATTTACAAGGGAAATCGTCATGGCAGTCACACGCGCCAACTATCGCAGTCTCTCTGCAACGCAACGTAAGACCTATGTCGACGCCCTCCTCAAACTCAAGAAGGATGGGAATCCGGCAACTGGCCGGAATTACGACACGTATGTCAATTGGCATTATCAAATGATGCAATTGCCGATGTCGCAAATGCGGGCTCACATGAGCCCGATGTTCCTGCCCTGGCACAGGGAATACCTGCGATTATTAGAGTTGGACCTCCAGGCGGT
The DNA here is from genome assembly GCA_028291565.1 of Planctomycetaceae bacterium. Taxonomy (GTDB): domain Bacteria; phylum Planctomycetota; class Planctomycetia; order Planctomycetales; family Planctomycetaceae; genus JAKFVC01. The sequence continues at coordinate 1,340 of JAQGHT010001030.1, forward strand.
GAGTGGTGATTCGACATTGGCGATCCCCTATTGGAATTGGGCGGACCCGACGGCCGGCGCGTCCGAATCGTTGTGGGGCGACGATTTCATGGGAGGTAATGGCCGGACCAGTGATTTCAAAGTGATGACGGGTCCATTTGCAGTGGATAAGGGGAATTGGCCGATTGTTTACGATGACACGGGAATGCTTTATTTGTCCAGAGCATTTGGCTCTTCCGCCGCGGCGCCGGGTTTGCCAAGTCAGGCCGATGTCGATTCAGCACTGGCGTTGAACACGTACGATGTCGATCCGTGGGATATGTCTGCGGATATTTCGGTAAGCTTTCGGAACAGTCTGGAGGGTTGGGGCGGTTCGGATCCGCGTCTGCATAATCAAGTTCATGTTTGGGTCGGAGGCGACTATGCGACAATGGCGATGGGCGCCTCTCCGAATGACCCCGTATTTTTTCTGCATCACTCAAACATCGACAGACTCTGGGCTCAATGGCAGGACGTGTCGGCATCACACACCTACTTGCCAGTTGATGAGCAGCCCAGTCGTCCCGGTGTCTCATTGCACTCCACCATGCCTCTGTTTCCAGCAACGGTCACGACCGCGGATGTTCTTGACTATCGAGCCCTTGGATACATTTACGATACTTCGACGCCCTCGCCGGCACTACACGCACCAGTCTCCCGGCAACTGTTTCAGCGGGATTTTCGTCAGGACTTTCGATTCGTGCCTTTCCGCGGTCTCGTTCAGGTTCCCTCTTTCAGCCGGGACATTCGACCTCTATTCACGGACGAGGATCTTAAACAGATGGCGTTTGCCTTTGACCTTTCGAACTACGCTGACGTCAAAGCCAACAGCGAAGCGATTGTCAATCGCATCAAGCGGGACAAAGGTGATCCGATGTTGATGCCGCCCGCACCGCGCGGGCCTTGGACCACGGTCCAGGTTCGGCTGTTCCAAGATTGGATCAGTGGCGGCTTTCGGCCATAAAAGAAATTGCGTCGACGCATTGAAAACCGCCATTTGAGGTGTTCAATGGCGGTCCACTGTTGGATCGATCTTACTGTGTAGCTGCTTCCCACTTTGCAAAGGAGAAAACATGGCGACGACATTTGTTGACACGATTAAACCGTATTTTACCCCTTGTTACCGAGCACACATGCTGGCCGTCGGTGTTTTTGACTTATGGTCTCAGGACGATGTTAAGACAAACTGGGCTGACATTCTCGATCGAACGAGCCGGCCTGCCGGTACAGCAGGGAGCATGCCGAAAGCTGGCTGTCCGGAAGGTGTCTGGGACCAGCCAACGAGGGACCAGTTTGTATCGGACTTCAATGCATGGAAGGCCGGAGGATTTCTGTAAGTCCTGGTGAGAATTGAGAGTTCCTGTTCACCTACATTGCATGATTGTTTGCCGGCAGGTACACAATGCGGGTCGAATTGGGAAGCTATTAAAACGGACTTCCAGCCCGTCGATTCGAACTCGGCGGACTGGAATGTCCGGACCGCAACAATCGGATTGTCTGATTTCACGCCACGCGGGGTATTCCCAGGTTGCCACCAAAGGTCTGATATGAATTCGAAAACTCTTCGCTCTGACAGTCATGCAATCACGTGGCCGCAGGTATCGCGACGACGGATTGCCATTTTGGTCGCTCTTTTTGGCCTGGTGGTCGGGGAGTTATGTTCAGGTGGCGACGATCCTCCTCAAGTGAATTCCAAACCCGCGACTCGTGCGGCAAAACGTCCAGCGCTGGCCGCGATTCAGTCCGATCGGAAGTTGGCAAGTCAGACAAAAGTCGAGTTCCGGCATGCCGAGGAACTGGCCTATCGAGATTTCAACGAACTCGTGCTTCAAGTCGGAACGTTTGACAGCCCGCACGCCGCCGAGTTGAACCTGCCATCCAAGTTTCAACTCCTGTGCTATAACGGTCAGCCTGTCGGGCCAACTATCCGAGTCAAGCGTGGAACGACGTTCCATATTCATCTCAAGAATAACTTGCCAATTGAGCCGGATGATCCGTCGCACTCAGTGAATGCCACCAGCGAACAACCGCATGACTTCTGTACGACGAACCTGCATACACACGGTTTGCATGTCAGTCCGACAGGGAATGCAGATAATGTTTTCGTGAGCGTCAAGCCGCAGGAAGACGTCACCTACGAATTCAATGTCCCCGCAGACCATCCATCCGGGACGTTTTGGTATCACCCGCATCACCACGGTTCAGTGGCTTACCAATTGTCGAACGGCGTGGCAGGCGCATTGATCATTGAGGGTTCTCCGCGCGACAACATTGCCGACCTGAATGATATTCCAGAGATCGCGGCGGCCAAAGAGCGGATCATGTTACTTCAGCTGTATAATTACCGAGTTGATCCGGCAGGTGCTGACGGGGTGGCACGAATTGACGCGACAACGATCTATGACGTCCGCCCCAATTTACGAGCATGTCCGGCGATCGCGGTTCCCAATACGGACCCAGTTACCGTAGGCCAGGCAACCGCAATTAATGGGGTAATCAGCCCAATTATTCGAATTGCACCGGGAGAGGTGCAACGTTGGCGCCTGATTCATGGGGCGTGGGATGTGAATCGGCGACTTTATTTGGATGACGCCCAGGGACATCATGCGACCGATCTTCAATTTAACGAGATTGCGATCGACGGAATGGCAACTGGGACGATGGTTCCAAAGGGGAATAATCCGGACGATCCCAGCGGATTGCTTGTTGAAGTCGGCCCCGGGCAGCGGAGCGATGTCCTGATTCAGGCCCCAAGACTCACCGCTAATGAGACTGAGCGGATCTATTTCCTCTGTCAGAGTGCCCAGGAAGTGGCTACCGGCATGCCCCAGCCCAATGAAAATTTGATTTTGGCCAAGATCATCGTCAGTGGCCGGCCCATGCACATGCGGCTGCCGGATAGCCGTGAACTCGCCAAATGCCAACCATTTGCAAGTATTCGAGACGAGGAGCTGACGAGAACAGGTGCCTCGGAGCTCGCCACGGCGGGACTCAACTTTTTCGCCACGGCGCCTGGTAGCGCTGTGCCGCGATTTTGGATTAACAAAAAGACGTACACTCAGTACAAAACACCAGTTCAAATTCGACTGAACACCGCTGAAGAATGGAAAGTGACGGCGGTTTCGGAAAACCACCCGTTCCATATCCACGTCAATCCGTTCCAAGTCGTGATGCGAATGGATTCGGAAGGCAAAAACTGCAAGCCCATGAACGTCTGGCGTGACACATTGTATATTCAGAAAGATGAGACTTACCTTGTCAGGTCCCGGTTCAAAGATTTTCTGGGCAAGACGGTGATACACTGTCATTTCCTGGACCATGAAGATCAGGGCATGATGCTGCCGATCGAATTCATTCCACCCTATCAGACTCCCAAGCCTGCGGACACGACGAATACCGCTGGGCTCAAGCCGACTTCAATCCCCGCCCCGCCGATGAAACTCGCTGACCCCAATGGAACGTGGCACGAATTGGCCCAATTCCGCCCGCGTAATACCGTGCTCGTTTTCTTTCAGGGAATGGAATGCAGTCATTGCTCTCAGCAACTTGGAAAGCTAGTGCGCGATGCCGAGTCAAAAATCGGTTCGGAAACAGAAATCATCGCCGTAAGTAGCCGCCGAATCGCCGATTTGGACCGCGCTGTAACCACACTGGGGGCGAAAGCCAAGACTCGATTCCATTTGCTCGTCGACGAAGACTGTGAGGCCTTCCGGAAGTTCGGGTGTTATCAAGACGGTCCCAAACATGGCTTGTTTGTGATCGATCGAAATGGAATCATCCGTGCGAGTTACACGGGGGAAACCCCGTTTGACGACGTGCAGGCCGTCAGCGAGCAGATCAAAACACTGACTGAGATCAATCGGAAGTCGGCGGCAAAGTGAGACTCGTTTCGTTGTGCCGGGATCGTCAAGTTACGGATCGGCGCAGGAAAAACTGACGTAGCCGATTCCGCCACGTGACGATAGAGATCGAAAGTAAGAGCCAGGCATTACGCGTTCTCGCCAAGACTGGCTGGTTCGCACGTGGCGACAATTGAGAACAACATGCGACGTTGGGACATCTTTTGCCGAGTCGTGGATAACTTTGGTGACATTGGGACATGCTGGCGATTGGCTCAACAGCTGGCCAACGAGCATCGAGCCGTCGTGCGGTTGTGGGTCGATCGGCTCGAAAGCTTTGCCCGGCTGTGTCCGACCGTTCTGACTGACGCCGCCGTGCAGGATGTTGATTCGATTGAGATTCGTCATTGGCGAAGCGATTTTCCGGAAGTGGATGTCGCGGACGTGGCGGATGTTGTCATCGAGGCCTTCGCGTGCGAACTTCCAGAGAACTATCTTGCCGCGATGACCCGTCGAATCGTGGCCCCCGTCTGGATCAATCTGGAATACCTCAGTGCCGAAGCCTGGGTCGAAGATTGCCATTTGCTAACGTCGCCACAGCCGAGATCGTCGTTGACGAAGCATTTCTTCTTTCCAGGATTCTCTGCCCGAACGGGAGGCCTGTTACGCGAACGCGATCTCCTGAAAACTCGTGACGCGTTCGATTCGGCGGCTGCGACAGAATTTTGGAGTTCATTGGGAATTGCTCCGCAAAAAAACGGCGAAATTCGTGTTTCGCTATTTTGCTATGCTAACACCGCTTTGCCCGAATTGGTGCAAACTTGGATTGAAAGTCGAAATCCAATCGTCGTTTTGGCCTCACAAGGAGCGGCAACCGAGCAAATTGCTGCCATTCTCGAAGAAACGCTCGTCCCGGGCGTTTCTTCCTGTCGCCAGGCACTGACGGTGCACGCCTTGCCGTTCCTGCCGCAACCTGATTACGACCGACTGCTGTGGGCCTGTGACGTGAATTTTGTGCGTGGCGAGGATTCGTTTGTGCGGGCCCAATGGGCTCAACGACCATTCGTATGGCAGATTTATCCGCAGGCTGACGAGGCACATCTCGTCAAATTGGAGGCGTTCTTAGAGCGATTCCTTGAGAAATTCGACCATTCTGATGTCGTGCGACGTTGTTGGCGGGCCTGGAATGGGCGCGGCGATATCGGATCTGCCTGGCCAGAATTCGTTTCAAATCGCTCGCTTATTCAGCAGCATGGGGAAGTCTGGGCATTTCAACTTGACCGATTGGGGAATCTTGCCAACAATCTGTCATACTTCGCGTGTGGAAAATGAAGCATCCTCCTGATTACATCAGAGTGCGTCATATTCACGATTGCTAATGTGAATTCTTCGACACGCTCGCGAATTCCCCGCCTTTGGGGCTTGCTCAGGTGGATCCCAAATATTTGCACGTCATTTTCTTCGGGAAGATGCTGTGCGGAATCGCGGGAACTGTCCCCGCGAGGGATCGCGTCGAGTTTGGTGAAAAGTGTCAGTTCTTCCGTTCGATTTTTAATTGGGAAATGTGCAATGAGCGTCAAGATCGCCGGCGACATTACGTCGGGCAACGTCCTCATCGTCGAGAATCAGCCAGTCGTGGTCTTGACGAAGGAATACAACAAATCGGGTCGTAATGCCGCCGTGATCAAGGTGCGCATGAAGAATCTGATGACTAACCGCATTTTGGAATCGGTGTTTAAGGCCGACGATAAGCTGGAAGGCGTGGTGCTGGAGAAAAAGAACTGCACCTACTCGTATTTCGCCCCGCCATCGCATGTCTTCGTGGATGCGGAATTCAATCAGTATGAGATTGATTCCGATGTTCTCGCGGACGTAGAGAAATATCTGGCACCGGAAATGACTGATGTTTGCGAAGTCACGTTCTATGAAGGACGTCCGATTTCCGTCGTACTTCCGCGGACCATTGTTCGGGAAGTCGAATATACAGAGCCAGCGGCGCGTGGTGACACGTCGGGTAAAGTCATGAAACCGGCAATTCTGAAGGATACCAAGCACGAATTGCAGGTTTCAGCGTTTGTTGAAATCGGAGACAAGATCGAAATCGACACGTTGTCTGGCGAGTTCAAGCGTCGCTGCACGTGATCTCAGCAAGGTCGGCGCGTTCCCCTTCTTGGGAACAACACGGTTTAAGGATCGACGCAGCAATCAATGTCGTAGATGTGGCGTCTCGCCGCTTGTCGTTGCCGAATGGCCCTGACGATGTTGCGACAGTGAATGCTGCGCCGGTCCTCACTTGGCTTGTTCCAGTTCAATTTCGGAACACGCTGCAATTTTGTCCGCTGTTCTCGGGCAGACTTGCATCGGCAGCGCTATTTGGGAATACCAATGCACTCCTCAATGATTGGCAAGAGTTCATAGAAGTCCGTTGGCTTGGGTAAAACGGACACAATTCCCGCCTCAATGCCTGGATAAACGAAGTCGTGTGTGTATTTTCCGATCAAGATAATCGCCATCAGATCGTGCCGAAATTCGCGCATTCGACGAAACAGTTCGACGCCATTCATCCCGTGGATCTGCTCGTCAATGATTGCGAGCGTGTAGTCCTTGTTTTCAGCCAGAGTCAGAGCGGCGGCGACATTATTCGCCACATCCACTTGATAGCCCCAGATCCATAACAGCTTCGCAGCTTTGGAGCGGGCTTCGGGGTTGTCATCGACCAGGAGGATTGGAATCGACATGTTATTAACGACCATCCCTGCACAAGAACCCGTTGGTAGATGTTAGTATATATTCTATTATAACGTTCCACGAGAAGAATCCACTTGCTGGGGAATCTCTGACGGAACATTAACGAAGTCCGTGACGCGTCCATTCTCGTTGTGAAACGCAACTCACTGGCAGCGAATGGATTCCGATTGCTGAATTGCGGGTCGTCACATTCGGCGGGAATTGGGAATCGGACGCGACAATTGAGTTGCTCAAGCATTGAGCGTAACGCCGCGTGGGATTTTGGCAGTGAATTTGCGAGAGTTTGTCGCCAAACTCGGTCGAGATTGGCGACGATAGGCATCTCCGGAGGTCGTACCCGATGTCCGGCAGAAGCCAATTCGACTTTGCGTCCGGAGACGTCAATAACACGCGGGCAGCATATTCCCAGCCTGGAACTCTTTTGAACTGTCGCGTTTCAGTCCGATCGCCTGGTGGGTGGCTTGGGATTGCGGCGGTAGCCGAAATAGCCACGATTCTTGATAATGTCCGACACTTCGGGCGGCACCATCGCTTCCCACGAGGCATCGTTGTCCCGGATTTTCTGGAGTAAGTCACGCGAGAAAATCGGCAAGCAAGTCTCATCAAAGTTGTTCAACTGCTCGATACAGCCGCGATCCACTAGATAGCCATAAAGCTTACGCAGCTTCGGAACAACTTCGAAGTTCTGGACGGCCGTGAGATCTCCCGTGGCCGGGTCCAACAGCGGGTAGATGTAAAGCTTCAAGTCGTTTTTGAATAGTCTTCCGAATGATTCCAGAATCCCGCCTTCAAGGTGAGTATAGTATTTTTCGTCGAACAATTCGCGGAGGCTGGCGGCCCCCATGGTGATGCCGATGCGATTCTTGGTATACCGCGCCAGGTAGGCGGCTAATCTGTAGTATTCAAAATAATTTGAGATAAGCACTGTTTTTCCCACAGCAGCCAACAGATCGACTCGAGCCAGGAAGTCCCGATAATCGAGTTCCCCGCTGGCGAGCAGATTATT
>JAQGHT010001082.1 GCA_028291565.1 Planctomycetaceae bacterium
CGTTGTCGATATTGATCACCCGCAGATGCTCATCGCAACCCGTGACGAATGTGCGATTGCCGATGATGGCCGGCGTACAATTGACGGGCCCCTGTGTCGTGAACTTCCAGGCCAGCTTTCCGTCGGACGTGTTCAAGCAGTACAGAATATTATCGTGCGACCCGAACAGCACTTTGTCCTTATACAAAGTCGCGGAACTGACGATTTCGGCACCCGTTTTAAAGGGTTCCCATTTCGGCTTGCCCGAGTCGCGATTCAACGCATGAAAGACGCCGTCTTCGTCCCCGATATAGATCGTGTCCGCGGTCACAGTGGGTGACGCCTTGAAACCCGGTGCAAACGATTTCGGGTCGGGATCATCAATGGAGCGATAACTCCAGATCTTTTCACCAGTCTTCAGATCGAGGCAGAACAGCTTTCCGCTGAGTGACGCGACGTAGACTCGGCCGTCGACGATGGCGGCGGTGGAAACCACCATTTCACCCGTCGGGAATTTCCAAAGTTGCTCCAGTTTTTCCGGCAACGGTGATTCGGCAATCCCGAGTAAATCGAAGCCATTCCGAAAGGAGGGCCAGTTCGTCGCGGCCTTCGCACCTTCGGCCGCCTTTTGATTCGCAGCCGGAGTCTTCGACTTCGTCTTTTCGCTATCGGATGCGCGTCCACCCGTACTGAGACTGAAAACCAGTATCGACCAGATGCAGAAACAACCGAACGCCGAACGTAATGCCGGATGTGTTTTGCTCACGGGCACAATTGGAGTAGTCACCAAGCGCATGTGTATAGCTCCTCGAATTCCGCCACGGAAACAGGACGTGGATTAAAGGTCCCGGTCCACTGTTTGGTTGCTTCGATCGCCATTTGCGGGATCGTTTCCGCCGTGACACCGCAGTCACGTAATCGAGTCGGCTGCCCCGAGAGTTCAACCAACTCGGTGATATATTCGGCCAACTTTTCGGCCGCTGAGGGGTCATGCGCGTCGCACAAACCGGCAACTTCGGCCAGCTTGCCGTAGGCGTGCCCGACATGCGGGGCATTATATCGGATCACGTGCGGCAACATGAGACCAATCGCGACACCGTGAATCATATCATAGTGAGCCGATAGGGGGTTCGCGCAGGCATGAGTGGCCCCGAGCATCGAGTTTTCGATTGCGGCACCGGCCAAATGCGATCCGAGCAGCATCGCACCACGAGCCGCCGCGTGCCGCGGATCACGCGAGACAATTGGAAAAGCGCGACAAAGCAGGCCCCACGCCTTATGGCTGAAAAGCAAAGAAATCGGATTTCGGCGCGTCGTGACATACGACTCCAGAGCATGGCTCAGTGCATCAATTCCGGTGGCCGCAGTGACGGCCGGGGGCATGCTGAGCGTCAGCAATGGATCCAGGATGGCGACCTTGCAGGCCGCCTTCTTGTCGCCACAGGCCATCTTCATATGCGTATCGGACTGGGCAATCAACGCATAGGATTGGGCTTCGCTACCGGTCCCTGAAGTCGTTGGCACGGCGATCATGGGCAGCATCGGCAGTTTTGCCTTGCCGGTTCCCCAATAATCTTCCATCTTGCCGCCGTTGGTCAGCAGGAAGTTAATTCCTTTCGCGCAGTCCATACTGCTGCCGCCGCCCAAACCGATCAACAGATCGATTTCATTGCGACTCGCCAGGGCCAGTCCACGTTCCACATCCAATGTTGTCGGATTGTTGCGAACCTCATCGAAAACAGTCACATTCAAATTGGCGGCAGCCAGATTCTTCAGAGCGAGATCGATATGCCCAACAGCTCGGAGACCACGGTCAGTCACCAACAAGACTTTCTTCGCCCCTGCTTCGAGAGCCAACTCTCCCAACTGGTGCACGGTCCCCGGTCCAAACACCACCCGCGTTCGGGGATAATAATCGAACGGTTCCAACCACCCTTTCAGGAGCGTGGAGTGCGCGGTGCTGTCAGCGCCTGGCGATACGGACATGGCTCGCGATCTCGAGGGTTGGCGGGACATCTCGCGGAGGTGCCGCGTGGAAGTCACGTTGATATTTCAGGCAGGGCTGCCCAATCGGGAAGGATTCGGCAATTAATTATGGCATGGTTGGGGTTGTCATTGGTCACCTATCATTTGTCATTGGTTTCGAGCTGCATCCCTGGAAACCAACGCCTCTGGATCTGTTCTCGCAGACGATTTCCCCTTTGATTGTAGACCAATCCCGCATTTGGAGCAAATCTGAGACCAGACTCGAAGCAACTTGGAGGCGGAAATCACCTCGGGTTGACCACTCAGTTGGGAGAGCGGATACTGGTGGTACTATGAATTTTTCTTCAATGCAAATTGCACTCAAACGCCGCGCATTCCTGCAGAACGGCAGTTCGGCATTAGGCACGATCGCACTTTCTTCTCTGCTGACCAGGGATGGATATGCGGCGGATGTGCCTGTGCGATCCCACCCGGGACTACCCGCCGTACCGCATTTTCCGGCCAAAGCCAAACGAGTCATTTACCTCTTTCAGTCGGGAGGCCCCTCGCATTTTGAATTGCTGGACTACAAGCCAAAACTGAAGGAACTTCAGGGAACCGAATTGCCCGAAAGTATCCGCCAGGGCCAGCGGCTGACGGGAATGACTTCCGGGCAAAAAAGTTTCCCGGTTGTGGCCTCAAAGTTTCCATTTGCTCAACATGGAAAGTCCGGAACCTGGGTCACTGACCTGTGGCCTCACACGGCCAAGATGGTCGATGAACTGTGCATTATTCGCTCGATGCATACGGAAGCCATCAATCATGATCCAGCCATTACGTTCATTCAAACCGGCTCCCAACAGCCGGGACGACCGTCGTTGGGGGCCTGGCTGAGCTATGGATTGGGGTCTGAAGCCGAAGATCTTCCGGCATTTGTGGTGATGATTTCACATGGCAGCGGCGCAGATGCCAATCAAGGTTTACTTGAACGATTGTGGGGCAGCGGATTCTTACCGTCCAACCATCAAGGCGTGAAGCTCCGCAGCGGGAATGATCCGGTGCTCTATTTGACCGATCCCCCCGGAATTGACCGCGACCTGCGTCGCAAAATGCTGGACAAACTCGCCGAAATGAATCGACTGCAACTGGTGCAGTCGGGTGATCCCGAAATCGCCACACGGATCTCTCAATACGAAATGGCGTTTCGGATGCAGACGTCCGTTCCTAGCCTGACCGATCTGTCATCAGAGACTGCCGCGACACTGGATCTGTACGGCCCCGAGGCACGTAAACCGGGAACGTTCGCCGCGAATTGTCTGCTGGCTCGGCGACTGGTCGAACGTGGTGTCCGTTGTGTGCAGCTATATCACCGCGGCTGGGATCAGCACGGGGGATTGGCCACGAACATGCCGAAACAATGCAAAGACATTGATCAGCCGCAAGCCGCGCTGATCGCGGATCTGAAGCAGCGCGGGCTGCTCGAAGAGACTCTCGTGGTATGGGGAGGCGAATTTGGCCGCACCGTCTATGGCCAGGGTGGTCTGAAGGACGACTATGGCCGCGATCATCACGGGCGTTGCTACAGCATGTGGTTGGCCGGTGGCGGGATCAAGCCCGGAATCGTTCATGGCGCCACGGACGACTATGGCTACAATATTACCGAGAAGCCCGTCCATGTTCACGATCTGAATGCCACGCTGCTTTCTCGCCTGGGCATCGATCACGAACGCCTGACCTTCCGTTTCCAGGGCCGGGACTACCGTCTCACTGACGTGCACGGGAAAGTTGTGCCGGAGCTGCTGGCGTGAATTGCGTCGCGCAAGACAGGAATGTCTGTCCTACTTGGAAATACCTCAAGAGATATCGGGACACTGATTTCCGCGTAGCCAAGGTTGCCAAAACTTGGGAATCGGACCAGAGACCGAACGAATTGCCCAATCTCTGGCGAGATCGGCTATGAAAAGCCCTCACGGCGTGGCCTACTTGGCCTTGAGCTGCTCGACCTCGTATTTGACCTTTAGATACAGCGTAAATTGCACGACCGGTTCGGTAATTGCGGGATTGATTACCTGGTCAAACCCATCGCCGTCGAGTCCATTCAACACGAAAGTTCGGCCTTTTCGAGCTCGCTGAACGACATTACCTTTCTGACGAGCATCAAAATCAATTTCTTCTGATTCGGCGGCGACTTGAGAATCATACATTTCCGAAGGAAAATGGGTCGCGTATTTTTCCGCGAAGATCTGGGCTGGCGGCTGCAGCTTAATCCCCAGCAGTTTCTCGTATCGCGCACTCTTCTGCTGAATGATCGTCGCGGCTTCTTCCATGAGCTTGTCCTGGATCGGTTTGATGTCCCGAACAATATAGTCGACTTTGATGAGATCATAGATCTTGGATCGCGCGGCGGCGACCACGAGCTTGTCCAGCAACAGACGGTCAGTGTAATGCACCAGGATGTTTTTCTTTAATTCAAATCCGACCAGCTTCTCTCGGGAGACATTCCCCATGACTTCGAATCCATAGATCTTCGTTTGGGTCACGAAGTCGAGAAACAAGTCTTTCGAATCCACCTTCAGTGCTTGCAGAGAAGCCGTAAATTCCTTGACAGTGGCGTCCATCTTCTGGCCACATTCCTCGACAGTAGCCCCGTCCTGGACGAGACCAAAGACCGCAACAAATTCATCGGCCTTGACGTTCATCAGGACATCTGCTTCGACAAACGTTGTTGTCCCAGTCGGAGGCAGTGCTTTCTCTGAAATGAGCCGTTTGTTTTGCTCTCGCTGCTCCGCTCTCGCTTTGGCACCGGACTGTGAAAAAGCGAGGTTCCCACTGACTTGGGACAGGCCCAGTCGCGGAGAGAACAAAACGAATGCCAGAACGACAAAACGCAGATTCTTCATATCCGATCTCCTGAGAGTCGTCAGAAATCAAACCGACATCAAATAGCAAAGTGCGGCAAATCACAATTGACTTGTCATGCTGCAACCACAAAGACATCAAGGTCTAAGAATTGCCAGGGGGCGAAGTTCATCATTTAGACTCTTAGACCTAAGATTCTTAGACCCTTGGTTCATTGAGTCGGAAGTGATTCACGTGGCAGATCAATTTCGATTTTTCGCAATAACAGCCCAACGAAACTTACATCCACAGCTGAACCCGCTCGCGCAATTGCTTGGGCATGCGTCGATCAACGGCCTGTTGCATTTGCAAGTCGTGACAGCGAGTGCTGAAGTGTCCGAGGATAATCAGTTCATTTTGAAATTTGTCGGCCCGCTCCAGAATGTCGTCCAGGTGCGTGTGCCCGAATTTGTGGATCTTTTCCTTGCGGTGCTCCGGCCGGAAAAACGTCAATTCGGTAATCAAGACCTGTGCCTCATAGACCGGCGGATAACTATCGAGAGCATCCGGCGCCGTGTCTCCCACATAACAGACCAGTGGTTTACGAATTTCGTGAGTCACATCCACGCCGCCGAGACGGATATCACGAATCTGGTCTCCGGTCAATTTTTGGTATTCGGGCTTCAATTTTCGACGCCGGTCCCAGACCACATAACCGACCGACGGAACTGTGTGCTTGGTCGCAAAGGTCGTCAGCACATGTTCGCGCGACAGTTCGATTTCATCGCCTGGCTTGACCCCTTTGATCTCGCAGACCATGCGGCCCCGATCCAATTTCTGCCAGACCTGCAATAGCCGCTGCACGTTTTCGACAGCTTCTTCGGGCAAGTAAATTGTCGGCGGTTCCATCTTCATCATGCGCCGCCGCGCGACGTAGACCGGCAATGCGGCCAGGTGATCCAGATGCGCATGCGTGACGCAAACCGTCTGAGTCCCCATGAATGACCACGGGCTGCCGCCCAGATCAAAGCAGATTTTCAATTCTGGAACCCGAAAATAACTTTGCACGGCGGCCCGTGAGTACCCCTCAATCGTCAATCCTTTGTGGACGACCGTCTTCAAGGGCAGGTTTTCAATCAGCATTGGTCACTCACAGGAGGTTGTCATTGGTCACTAGTCATTGGTCATGTGTGGGAAACCATTGGAAACCGCCTGTCTGCCTAAACTAATGACAAATGACAAGTGACCAATGACACTTTCAAACTCAAGACACCGTCACCGCGCAACCGGTTCGAACGCTTTCGGCCTCCAGGTAGCACAGCTTGAGGGCATCGCGAGCAAGACTTCCGGACAGAAGTGCGGGTTCCGTTCCCGTGCGAACCGCGTCCACCGCGACTTGAATTTCCGAAGTGAAAGCCGCACACCATTCCGCTCCACCCTCGAGCTTCGGTTGCGTCACCAGGCCATCCTGGGTGATCAATGTCAACGGACGATTGAGGCAAGGTTCGCTGCCGAGTGTGCAGAAATCATAGAGCAACGTAGCCTGTTCCAGATAGATTTCGTAGCCGTGTCCGAAAGGCATCCCTTTCGCCGCGATTCCACCACTGAGACAGCTGACCGTTAATTCAGGGTCTTCGTAGAGATACTGAGTCGTCAGGTACTGGGCAAAGCCTTTCTCCAGAATTCCGCGAGACTGCACTGCCTTGGGAACGCCACAGACCAAGCCGATGAAATGTGTGTCGTGAATGTGCAAGTCGATCCCTGGTCCACCGGTCTTTTCTACATCGCCCATATCCGCCGACCAGTCCGGCTTAGCGATCACACGCCGAAAGTGAGCCGCCCGAAGTTTGCCGTACTGCCCACCCTGAATGCACTCCGCGGCGAATTTGAATTCCGGAAAGAATGGCAGAACGTGGGCCACCATGAGCAACTTGCCGATTTTTTTTGCGGCATCAACCATGCGGTCGGCCGCGGCCGTATCAAGTGCGATCGATTTCTCAACCAACACATGCTTCCGCGCAGCCAGGGCTTCCAGGACAATTTTCTCATGCTGATCCGTCGGCAGACAAATGTCAACCAGATCAATGTCTGGATCCGCCAGCAGTTCTCGATAGTCTGAGTACTTCTTAATCTCTGACAGGTCAACTTGACCGCCGCGCGGTCCAAAGTTGCCTTGAATACTGGTCCAATCCCCGGCCAGCTTTTTCGGATCGCGAGTCGCAATCGCCGCAATCCGGCCTCCCTCGACCTTCCGAGTGGCCTCGAAGTGGGTCATCCCCATGAATCCGATCCCGATCAGCCCAATGCGCACCATGGTGAATATCCCCTCTCTAATGCCGCAATATGAGACAATAACGTTCATCTAATCCGGCTTTTGAATCTTTGTCGCCTCTCAATTCGAAACCGGAAAACCATTCCGAAAATCCCAGTGGCGTGGCTGGCTGACTTCGATTCAAAGCTCAAGTCAACGCAGATTGTGGTTCCCGAGCGATTAACTGGCAAGCCTCGAAGTTTCTGTAACCCCCAACGAGTGTCGGGTTCCTCGAAATCAACCCGCGTAATCACCGTCAACAGATCCCCGCAATTCACATCACTCTTACAAAACACGAGGCGAGAACCATCAGTTTGCAAACTGGTACTCTGCGAATCTCTCATTCAAAAACCCGCATGAAGTCGCCACAAAACACAGCACAAAACGCACAAACAACGTTCATCTATTTGCAAAACAGCACACTTGAACTCATCCGACAAAGCCAGCGGTCGGTTCAGACCATTGTCACCGCAACAAATCATGCCCACTTATCGGGACCGCGAGCCCAAAAAGAGAGCACGCCAGCTGCCCGGTTATTCAGCAGTCGCGAATGAAGCCTGCGCGTAGCCCGAATTCCACTCGCTAACAGGGGGTCATCGCCAGCCTCTCGGCGACCAAAACAGCACTCGGGCGACCCGCACAATCCGTGAAATTGAAATTTTCATACACCTTCACTTGTGTAATCAAAACGACAATGTCATCATTGCGAACACAACGGACTTACGGCAACTCGATGTGGTTGCCGCGTCGCGTTGAGGCTGGTTTCGTTGGTTGCCGTGGGGAGGCATCTGGGAAGTTGTCGGCGTGCAACAGCGATTCTTCAGCAGCCACGTTGTGCATCATCAAGGAGTGAATGCCATGCTGGTTCTCTCGCGGAAACCTGGCGAACGAATTCTGGTCGGAAACGATGTGGTCATTACGATCGTTCGCATCGGTCCCAACACCGTGCGACTTGGAATTGATGCCCCAGGGCACATGAATATTGTGCGTGAAGAATTATGTGACCCCAATGTGATCGATACCGCGATCAAACAAGACCACCAGGCAGGTCTGACTCAAACAGACCCTAATAGTGAACGTAGAATCATACCGCGGTAACATTTGTAGTCCGCCTGGAATGGAATGCTTGAGTGGCGAGCCGCGTGCCCGCGACTTCTGATCGTTTCAATTAATGGTGATGATCCATCAATGACTGACTGACCGTGTGGCAGAAGAATCGTAAGCCCTATTTAACCCTTGGAATCGTGATGATCCCAAGGGTTTTTCATTGCTACACCCAGCGTCTTGAAATCCGATTTGCCGAGAGAGCCTGCCGGTAACGCCGTGAGGAATTTCTATCTCCAATTTCGCCAGTCACCACAACGGTTCGCTCCGTTTTGAGTCCGATGTCTAAATTTTGACAACCTTGACTATGTGGAAATCGGCAGGACGGGAAGCGGTTCGGAGCCAAAGCTCTTGATACCGCGAAATATGAACCCAGCGGCGAAACGGGATCACCGAAACACCCCAACCGCAGTCGACACAATCCGAAAAATCAAACCAACCAGAGCGTTCAGGATGACATGGCAATCTTGCCGAGTACGAATTTCAGGTGGAACAGGTTCAAGTTTCGGCGATAACCCAACACAACTTGGACGGATTTTTCTTGACGGCAATGCTGCGCCGTACGATCCTATAAGAGAGTAGTGAGATTCTTTCTCCGTTACTCCACCTTTCATCTCGAATGGGATGATCTCCCCATCACAATTCTCGTGGCCGGATTAATGAAAAAACAGAACCAAGCGGCGAGACCTGCTTGAATGGCGTTTTTTCCGAGAGTCTATGGTAGAATGATCTCACATGTCTCAAGATTCATTCGGGTCAGCGGAGCATAAACAGGAGCGCGAAATGACTTTGGAAAACAATTCACACATTATCAAGCGATTTCACTCCTGGAACCGCGCATCAAGAATCTATCAATCCACAGTACGAATTCCGTGGATTCGGCTGGTCGGCGCTTGTTTGTTTGCGATCTGCCTCACAGGCACATCTCTGACGTTGCCAAACTCCGCAGTTGCCGGAGCACCCGTCGACCTCGCCCCGATGGTAAAGGCTCATTTGGATGCGGGCGAATACGGCCCTGCATTGGATTTGGCTTTAACGGCGACTGATCCTGAACAGAAAGCCGAGCTTTTAAAACAAATCACCGCCACTCAGTTGGAAAATGGAGATTCGACGGGGGCTCGTCAAGCATTGCAGCGCGTGCCTGCCGGCAAGACGCGCGATGCTGTTTCTCGAGCGACACAGCAGCAAATGGCTGGTGGTGGCAGCTTCGCCAATCCTCAGCCATTGATGATGCTGATCATGCAATTGACCGGCGGTGAAGAAGCAGGATCCCCTTGGCAACAGATCTCTGGAGAAGGTGGCGCGATTTCGTGGTCGGCTAACGGTGTGTGGGTGGAT
>JAQGHT010001084.1 GCA_028291565.1 Planctomycetaceae bacterium
TGGACTGCGATCTGCCTGATTCCCTTATGCGGTGCCGATCCCACAACGGCTCCCGAGACATCCAGTTTCCCGTGGTTGCCACTGCTGGCAGTACTACTGCTAGGGACTGTCGGAACGGGTTTGGCTAATTGGATGTTCAATCGTTTGATCCTGCAACAAGGGCCACTCTTTGCCGGGATGGTCACCAATCTTGTCCCGTTAGGCGCCATCCTCTGGGGCTGGGCCGATCACGAGCAAGTGTCGGCCTTACAAATCGGAGCGATGCTGGGACTGATCAGTATGGTCGCATTGGTACAAACGGGGGCCGCGAAATCGGCTTGACAGGCATTGTTCAGAGGGATTTCAATGTTGCCATTTTGCATCGGCAGCTTGAAATCGCCAAGCCTGCCAACAAATTACCGGGTCTCGATCGACCCGGCTCAGACTTCTCTGGTCAGCGCTTCTGAAACTGTGATAGTGTCCCTTTGACAGGCGTATTTGCCGGTTAAAAGGTCGACACCTTTCGTTGAACTGCCGTTTGTTTCGGGCTTGCATGTGGTGGTGACTCACCAAATACCCGACTCCGGAATTACATCGGAAGATCAGAACAGCGTGTCAAAAATCCCCGTTCGAGGTACTCAACCGTGATTTCACTGAAGACCAGTCTTAAGCCATTCCAGTCGGCCCTTGATCGTTTGCGGTCGATGTTTTCGGGCAACAGCTTGAGGCGGCAGAAAAGACATGTTTCGGCTGACGGCACTTCGCAGCTTGCTTGTGAGCGTCTGGAATCTCGCTATTTGTTAACCCTCTACGACGTGGGTCCCGGTCTGGCGTACACTTCGATTGGTGCCGTCCCCTGGAGCACATTGCAGGCTGGTGATACGGTCGAAATCCACGGTCGCGCGACACCGTATCATGAAATGATACTGGTCTCCGGCCAGGGAACTGCCGATGCACCGATTAAGATCATGGGAGTACCAGGACCGAACGGTGAGAAGCCCATCATTGATGGTCAGAATGCGGTTTTAGGTCCCAACCTCGATTATCTCTATCCAACCGGAACACCAACCCGTGGCCTGCTGACGATCAGTCCCTCGTCGCAGGATGCATGGGGTTACAAGCCCGCTTTTATCGAAATCAGTGGCCTGGAATTTCGCGACGCGAATCCCGGCAATTCCTTTACCAGGCCAGACGGCACGACCTCCGCATTTCAGGCCAACGCGGCCGGTATTTTTGTCGAGCGCGGTGAAAACATCACGATCAGTGATTGCGAAATCGACCATAACGGCAACGGACTGTTCGTGGCGTCAGGTGATAGTGAAGAAGTCACCTCACGGAATATTCTGGTTCAGGGGAACAGCATTCATGACAACGGAAATGTCGGCAGCGATCACCAGCATAATGTCTACACCGAAGCCATCGGCATCACGTTTGAGGATAACCACTTTGGCCCGCTGTTGCCCGGGTCAGACGGTAGCAATCTCAAGGACCGTTCAGCAGGATTAGTGGTTCGCGACAATTGGTTTGAAGGTGGAGCGCATCTGCTCGATCTGGTCGACGCGGAAGATTGTCCGCTCGCCGTACAAGACCCCAGTTATCAACAGACGTTCGTCTACGGCAACATCCTGGTTGATACCGCGGGTCCCGGGAATTCCTCCAACCTGGTGCATTATGGTGGGGATTCCGGCGACGCGGCGAGTTACCGTCAGGGCACGCTGTATTTCTACCAGAATACGGTCATGATCCAGGGCACGCGTTCAGGCACTGATGCGCGGTGGTTCACGGATGTGTTTCGATTCGACACGAACCAACAGATCGCCGACATTCGCAACAATATTTTTTACTGTGGACTGCCTCCCGACGCCCCGGCCGGAACTGATGTCACGGGCCTGGGATTATTTGATGACACGGCTGGAACCGCGACATTTGGAGTCAACTGGGTCTCACCAGATTGGCATGCCTGGCGCAACGATGACGTTCCGGCCGGTTCAAGCATCACTGGTACGAGCAACTTTCTGACGAACTCCGCGAACGATCCCGGCTTCACGGATTTGGGGGCTTTCGATTTTCATTTGCTTTCCAGCTCAGAAAGTATCGACCAGGCTGGCGCCCAGGCCAGCGCGGTCATTGGAAAGCAAGATCCGGTTGATCAATACGTCGTGCACCAAAGCCACATCGCTCGGATTGTCGTGGGTTCGGCGCTCGATCTTGGTGCTTTCGAAGGTCCTGCCCCAGTGGGACCGGGAAACATTCAATTTCCCGCGACAACCATTACCGTTTCGGAAAAGGTTGGAATTGCTCATTTGACGGTGAATCGCGTCGGCGGCAGTTCGGGCGCGGTCACTGTACACTATTCGATCGTCGGCGTATCGGCGGTCGATGGAGTTGATTTTCACGCCGCGTCGGGCACTTTAAATTTTGCCGATGGGCAGACGTCTGCCACAATTGGTGTCTCGATTATTGATAATCTGCTTTCCGGTCCGAACAAAACGCTGCAGGTTCTATTGAGTAATGCCACTGATGGCGCCGGCTTGGGGGCGGGCAAGTCCCTGGTAGTCACGATTCAAAATGATGAATCGCAAGTTGCAGGACCTTCAGTGGTTCAGTTCAACCAGGCGACGTACTCGGTACTCGTGTCGGCCGGTCAAGTCGTTATTAACGTCACGAGAACCGGCGATCTTTCGTCCGCGACAACAGTTCAATTTCAAACTAAGCAGGGGACAGCGAAAGCGGGTAAGAACTTTGTCAGTAAGTCTGGCCAGATTCAATTCGCCTCCGGCCAGGCCACCCAGCAGATCACAATCCAGCTCGTTCAGGCCACGATTGGCAAGCGGCCCAAGGCTTTCACTGTTTCGTTGCTGAGTGCCACACAAGGGGCGAAAGTCAATTCGAAAGCCAAACTAGCTCATGTCAAAATTGCAGACTAGAGCGGGTTAATTTGAGGGCACAGAATACAGAGAAACTCCCGTCGAATCTCAAGAATCGACCGGCAAACGCAAGGTTAGCGCTCTATAACATTGTTGATGGCGCCGACTGGTCCGCTGATTTTCAGGCGGATTTGTTACGTGTCACCAATGAGACCAGAATCAACACCAGGAAGCCAAAGGGAATTGTGACCAATCCCGGCTGGCTGAAGGGGACCCAGGCCAGTTTTGACGCCTCGGCGCCCGTGTATCCGTAGACTTTTTCGAACGCTTCGGCGCTTGCGAAAATCCAGCCGAGCGAAGCGAACATGCCGGCGAAGATCGCGGTGGCGATCCCTTGCTTCGTCGTCCCCTTCCAGAACAACAGCATGATTAGAGACGGCAAGTTTGCCGAAGCAGCGACACTGAACGCCCAACCCACTAGAAAGCTCGCGTTAAACTCCTTGAAGCGGATCCCAAGATAGATGGCGATCACGCCCACGACAATCGACGAGAGTTTACCGATCTGGACTTTCCGATGATCGGCGAGATCCAGTTTCAAGACGCTGCCCAGTAAATCATGCACGACGGCGCCGCTCGCGGCGACAATGAGTCCGCTCACGGTGCCTAAGACCGTAGTAAAGGCGATCGCAGAAATCATCGCGAACAGCAATTCGCCAAAACTCTTGGCCAACAGCGGAGCCGCCATGTTGCCGTCAGTCAGATCGAGTGTTCCGCTGGTCATGGCTCCCAGCCCCATGAACAAAGTCAAAACGTAGAAGCAACCGATGGTGCCGATTCCGACTACGGTACTCAAGCGCGCCGCCGACTGGTTTTTCACCGTGTAATAGCGAATCAGGATATGCGGCAATGAAGCCGTGCCGCAGAATAAGGCCACCATCAACGAGACGAAGTTCAGCTTGGAATAGAAGTTATCTCCCTGCAAGCCCTTGAACATGGGGCTGTTGCCCGGCCGCAAGACTTCACCGCCAGCCTTGACGACGGGCTTCCAGACGGTGGTCTTGACACCATCCACAGAAGTCTCTTTCTTGTCCCACAATACGATCTTGCTGCTCTGCAATGTGGACAGGTATTCAATCGGACCCAGGGGGCCTGTTGTTTTCAGCCCATTGGGTAACTCGCTGACATGTCCCACCGGCCGCAGATCGTTTTGATCGTCTCCTGTGCCATGCGGCTTGCCATTGACCAGCGTGGGCTGACCCTTTTGAGTGATCATCGTCTGCTCATGATTCGCTTCGGTCGAATCGTCGACCCGGATGCCACGCTGCAGAATCAGTACCGTCAGAATCGCACTGAACAGGACCAGCAAGCCCCCTTTAATGAATTGCACATAGGTTGTACTCACCATGCCGGCAGTGGCGACGATCATGACGACGATCACACCGACCATGACCACACCCTGTTCGTGCGTGAAGCCAAGAAGTGGTTTGATCAACGATCCGGCGCCAACCATTTGCGGGATCAGGTAAATGACGCTTACGACCAGAGTGCTGATACCCGCTGCCAAAGTGATTCCACGCGACTGAAACTGACTGTTGAGAGCGTCGGCGAACGTATATTTCCCCAACCGCTTCAAAGGTTCCGCGACGACGAACAAAGCCACGACCCAGCCGGCGAGAAACCCGATCGAGTAAAGAAATCCATCGTAACCGTAAAAGGCAATCATGCCGCAAATGCCCAGGAACGAAGCGGCTGAAAGATAGTCGCCAGCGAATGCCACCCCATTGACGAACCAGTGAATCTGGCCCCCGGCCGCGAAGTAGCCGGAGGCGGACTTGGTCTTCGCCGCAAAGTAGAAACTCAAACCCAACGTGATCGCCACGAAAGTGAAGAAGACCCAAATCGAAAGAATCGATGCTTGATGTATCATGGCCCTACCAGGTGCGGAATTTTTAGGGGGAAGATCTGATTTTCGAGTCGGATGCCAAACGGCATCGAGTGTCATTCGACACCATTAACCGCAAAAAACGGTGTCTCGCCGCTGACCTTCATACGTAATTGGATTCATGGCAAGCGTCCGGAGTAAGCCGGATCGTCATGCTGAGACTCGTGATCCGACGATTTGACTTAGCGATGGACTGTCGCATCATTCTGGAGTCCACTAGAAATGTAAGTTCTATGGCCCAAAGCCAGTGGGCCTGCACCCACTCGCTCGCCGGGTACTTAATCAGCCTTTAGAACAGTTTTCGTTATGGGCTGAAACGGCAGGTCCGTTCGCAGAGATTGTCTCCCCGGCGAATATTGGGACAACGTTTTTAAACCGGCGAGCCACTGCTATTACAACAGACGCTTCTACAACAGGCAGCGGCACTATTTGTTACTGGCAGCACTTCGGGAACCTCGGCAAAGCCAGGAGTAAATCAAGGCCAGGACCATCGCCGAGACAATCAGTCCGCCTCCGTAAAGAATGGCGAGATTGATGCCCCAGAACGGAGTGGCTTCCATCTGCTTCGGCCAAAAGGCGTTCAACGCCACAAAGCCTCCGTAGAATGCGAGGTAGAACAGGAACAATACCATTCCATTACGAGCATTCCGCAGCATGTCTCGCGGATCTTCCTGCTCCGCCGGTTGAGCCGGCCCGTGTCCAAATCCTGCCATGGTCGATGTCCTTCCCGTCATTGATCGCAAATGCCTCCAAACTTCGTCATCGAATTTGGAATTCATACGATACGCACACTTGACCTCGACGTCTATCTTCAGAGGAGGTTTCTCTTCGCGATGTCTGAGCCGATTTGAAGTACTAACCCACTCATTTTAAGAAGTTGCCAAAATACCGAAGAACCAGTGGGTTTACACCCACCGCTCGCCAAGTTGTTTGTCAGACTCCAAGCTTTCGCGCCGCGGGAGGCAGTTGGCGGCCGAGGTCGGCCGACCCAGGCGCCAAGGAATTCCGACTTCGAAACGAAATATGACCTATATATTTAATGGAGCAATGTCGAATTTGCTTGACCGGAAAAATGGGTGAATCTTTCCGCTGCCGCGTTCCTTGTGAGTTTGGATTATGGCCCTTGATACCCGTAAGATTTGGACCTCGCCTCGGTTACCTACCTTGTCGGCGGTCGGAACGAAAGTGCTGGAGCTATCTCGGCATCCCGCAACGGCGCCACGCGAATTGGCGACATTGCTGAATTCCGACCCGCCTCTGGCAAAGAAACTCGTCGCAGCCGCCAACTCGCCGCTTTGCACTCTGTCTTCGCCGGTATTATCGACAGAACAGGCATTGTCGGCATTAGGCACCGCGTGCGTGACCTCGCTGACACTCAGCCTCAGCCTCGTGAACGCGTTTCAAGGGGAAGTGTTGCAAGACGTCCGTTCTTCCACCAAGGATGAGATCTCAAACCTTGCTTCTCAGCCCCTCGACGATCTGTCGCAGAACAAGTTTATTGAGCGCTTTTGCCGTCAAGCCGTGGTAAAAGCAATCGCTGCGGAAACGTTGTGCCACTATGTCCGCGACGGTTTGGAATACGAATATTTCTTGGCTGGGTTGACCCTGGATCTGGGGCGATTCGCACTCTTAAGCACAGTGCCGGTGGAATATCTTTCCGCCTTGCAGCGGTCGCGAGAATCTCAAAGACCGCGTTGTGAACGTGAAAAATCGGAGCTCGGTTTGACGGCTGCGGAACTGGGCGGTCAGCTACTGCAGAAATGGGGGTTTCCAGCTCGGTTGATCCGCGGCGTCCAATCGCAACATGCCAGTTTAACAGCATTTAAGGACTTGGAGTCCAATGCGGAATGCTCGTTGCGCAGAGCCTTGGCCCTGGCGTCGGCAATTGGCGACTATCTTTGCGACGATCAACAGGCGATCTCTTTGTTTCGAATCCGCGAATTGACGGCGCACTTGATTCCGATTCGCGAACCTGAGCTCGACTTATTGATTCAATCAATCGTCCGCCGTTTCGAACAAATCGCGCCGATTTTTTGTGGCGACGTGCCATCGACGGAAGAGCATCAGCTGGCGAATTCGGATCAACTAAAGTCGTTGGCAATCGAACAACTGACTTCCGTTGGCGGCCGCTCGACCGATATGGAAGTGCGCACGCATCGTGGCTCACTGCACCTTCAAACCGAAATCGAGCGCAGAGGGTTGCCCAAAGAACCCCAGGATCGCCCAAGTCACTCGTTCCACGACCCGCTAACTCAAGTTTATAACCACGAGTTTTTTGAATCCGCATTGCACAAGGAAGTTCAGCGTTGCTGTCAGGTGGCCTCGCCCCTGGGAATCGCAATCGTGCAAGTCGATCGTTTCGACTCCGTCTGCGAGACGTTTGGCGGCCGCTTTGGCGATGTGGTTTTGAAGCGGATTGCGGATATTCTGAACGATTTGCTGCGGAGCAGCGACACCATCGCCCGAGTTGATCAACAGTTTTTGATTCTGGCCAGCACGCCGACGGCCAAGGGGATGCAAAGACTGGCCGACCGGATTCGTGCGCGCGTCGAAGCGGAACACATCGCGTGGGAAGGCAAGTCGACACCGATCACTGTCAGTGTCGGCGCCAGTCTGGCCTTGCCGGGCCGATTGGATCTGGATATCGGGACCCAAGTCGTGGCGACGGCTCGGGAAGCCACCAGGGAGGCGGCTTTTGGCGAAGGGAATAATATTTATTTCAGTTCACTTGTGAACGAATTGGAGCTCAATCGGCTTTTCATGTCGAACCAGATGCGGTTCAGCCGCTGGCTCGTTTCAGAGGGAGTCCTGGACATCCCTCGTGTCGCGAAGGCTCTGCTGAGCTTCAATCAACGCGCCCTGCGGCTGGGGGATCTGGCTATTCGCCAGGAGTTACTTGACACGCGTCAGGTCCAGCAAGTCCTAAATGAACAGGAAGAGTCACATGCGCGGTTCGGTGAAATTGCAGTCCAGCGCGCCTATCTCTCAGAAGATCAGTTGACCGGACTCTTGATTCTGCAGCAGGAGGACCCGATTCTGGTCGCATCGCTGTTTCTGAAAATGTCGCTTCTGGAACCACAACATTTGAAAGCACTTTTGCGCGACTACTTCGCGCTGGTTCCCTGGGCGGCGCCGTTGAATCCGACCGCTGGCCGAGGCTAATTTTACTGTTCGCGGCCACGAATGAGTCTTTTTCGATACGTATCCCCGCGATCAAACGTCTCATTCTTAAACGTGCGCGGTAAAGTTCGGCCATTCGCCGCTGAAGACTTCCGTCGCCGGTCCCGTCAAATAGACTTCGCCAGATTCCGCCCATTCGAGTTCCAGGTCGCCACCCGGGAGATGCGCCAAGACCTTCCGTTCTGTCAGCCCGGCTAACACGCCCGCCACACAACTGGCACATGCACCGGTCCCGCAGGCCTGAGTTTCCCCCGAACCCCGCTCCCAGACCCGCATGTTGAATTCTCGCGGCGAGAGGACTTGGATGAACTCCGCATTAACACGCCGGGGAAATGCGGGATGTCGCTCGATTTGCGGGCCAATTCCCAACACCCATTCGTCAGTGATCTGATCCACAAACGTGACGCAATGGGGGTTGCCCATCGAAACGCATGTCACGGACAGTTCGCGTCCGCCGACCTGGAGTGGTTGCTGGACAGGCGGGTCTCCCGCCAATGTTGTCGGAATCTCGGAGCTGATGAGGATCGGAGTCCCCATATTGACTCGGATACGTTCGGCCTTGCCACCCTGGGCGAAGACCTGCAAGGTCAACACGCCGCGGCCGGTTTCGATCCGCAGCACGTCTTTCGTGGCAATACCATGGTCATAGACGTACTTCGCGACACATCGGACGCCGTTGCCGCACATCTCCGATTCGCTGCCGTCGGCGTTGTACATCCGCATCCGGGCATCGCCGCGTTCGGAAGGACAGATCAAGATTAATCCGTCCGCTCCGATTCCCTTGTGACGGTCACTGACGGCCATGGCCAACGCGGCGGGATCCGCGGGGAACCGCTCGCTGAAGCAATTCACGTAGACGTAATCATTACCCGCCCCGTGCATCTTGGTAAAACGCATCGAATTAACAACTCCGAGAATATCTTAAACGCACTGACCGATTGTGATCTTCGAGCACCCATTATAAGAGGACTTGGTCAGAGTTCCAACCTGTCAGCGAACCGCTTGAAAGGCCAAGTCTGGCAAAAGTGTCTGGCACAAACGGCCGGAACGCGCTAACGTCCGGTTCCGGATCCTTGATAGGATCAACCGCGGCCAGATCGAACTGTCAGAAATCATTGCCACACACGCAACGCCGTTATTTCCCCGGCAGGTTCCAGACGGGGTCAAAATTCTCCAGCCCATCCAGCAGCGCTTGCACCGCCCGGTTCATCAACACGAGACTGGGGCCGTCGTCAGGATACTTTTCCAACAGATCGCCCAGTAGAGCGGCCGATTTGCGGAAATCCTTGTTGTGAAAAGCCTGCAGTGCGGATTCGTAGTGTTCTCGCAATGGTCCCCAGTTCGCCGACATACCGGTGGTCAATTCGAACAACGCGACTGGCTGATTGATGTTTACGACGCGGACTTCGCACAGGCGGCGCAGGAACCATTCTTCTTTGAGCAGACTACGAGTCGCTTCACTGATGATACAGGGACAACGCAGATGTTTCGTGCAACCCTGCATCCGGCTGGCAACATTAACCGTGTTTCCCAACGGTCCGTATTTAAATTTGCGATGGGATCCCACGTTGCCGGCCCGGGCCGGACCAGAATTCAGACCGATACCGATCGCGAAGGGTTCCGGAAGAATCGTGTTCCATTTCGCATTGATCAAAGGGACTTTGTTCAGCATTTTCAGCGCGGTACGACAGGCCTGATCAGCGTGGTGCGGCTGATTGTCGGGCGCTCCCCACATCGCCATGATTTCGTCGCCCACGAAATCGACGATGATCCCATCTGTCTCATTGACACATTCGGAAAGTTCCGACATCACGTCATTGATCCATTCGAACGTTGTTGCCGCTCCGAGTTGTTCGCTGATCTTGCTGAACCGACGGATGTCGACGAACAAGACTGAGACTTCAACCTCGCGGCCTTTCAACAAATCGGGCTGGCATTCCAGTTGCTCGGCCAGTTTTTTCGATTGAAACTGTTCGAACCGCAGGCGTTGAGTTTGCAGGGCTTCTTCATGCTGGATGCGCATCAGTCCTGAAGCCACACTGCAAGCCAGAAGCTCCACCAGCATGGCCTCAAGCTTCGTGATTTTGCGATCTGCCGTCAGGGCTCCGTAACCCCGATCGCCGTACAAAACGCCAATCAACTCGCCAGTCGCATTCATGATCGGTGATGCAACGACAGATTGGACATTAACCAGACTCGCGGTCATGTCATCGTTGCTGCCCAATTGCCAGAGCGTCCGCTTTTGATCCCGGACTTTCTTCAACACCGAGTTACTGATGGGTAATGTGGTGCGGTCTTCGAATTGTTCCGCAGTCCGAGCCGCGACCAATTCGAAGCGGCTATTCTTCCACAAGAGTACGCGACCTGAATCCAATCCGACCAGATCCACGACGGCCTGTACCGCCCGATGGAAGAAATCGCGAGAACTCTGCGCACTTTGAAAGACGTCGATGGCGGCTTGCAGACTGCGAATGACGGGTTCCAGCTGATTCGCCAGCTCAGCGGTCCGAACAGCCCGCAGCACGGAAGAATCGAAACCAAAACTTCCGCCCGGCATTGCGGTCGTTGCGGAAAGACCTTGCACGTTGTCCGCGTCATCATCGTCCTCGTCA
Organism: Planctomycetaceae bacterium; assembly: GCA_028291565.1. GTDB lineage: Bacteria > Planctomycetota > Planctomycetia > Planctomycetales > Planctomycetaceae > JAKFVC01. The sequence continues at coordinate 10,581 of JAQGHT010001084.1, forward strand.
TCATCTCCGATGACGGGCACCAATTCGACATTGACCAGGCGACTCCCCAACTGAATCTTGGCCGTTCCGACACAGACCCAGGAATTGCCGGGATCCAGAACTCGCTGCGGTCGGAGCTGGATCGGACCGCTGGTCCCGATGTTCTTGATGGTAAAATTGCCTTCAGCCCGATAGTCGATGCGGACTTGCTGTCGCGACACGGTGGTTTCGGCAAGTTCGGCGACGACAATCCGCGTTCCGTCCGCCAGTTGCTGTGTGAAGAAGGGCCCGGCTTCTTCTTTTCGCTGGCGTCCGAGTTCTATCGCACCCAGTATCTCTTGTTCAAAGACTTGCTGGGTCCCATCAAATATTGTGACTCGAAACGCGTGTTGCATGATCGACTTGGAAATGGAGTTCCGCAAGCGGGAGTGACACAAGTGACGCTGAATATCCTACACGAATCCAGGACAAAACAGTAGCTGTCATTGGCGAGAAGCTGCCAAATCAAGACTCAATGCAGCAGATGACAACGTCGACGAGTCGTCGAGGAACATTTGATAGCAGAAGCCCTAGACGGCGAAGCTGTGAGGGATTTTGGGACGCTAATTTCCACGTAGCCAAGGTTGCCAAACCTTGGGCAATGGGGCAGAAACGGAGCGAACCACCCCAATCTCTGGCGAGATGAGCCACAGAAATCCCTCAGGGCGTAGTGCCAGAGGGGCAACTAGCCTTTAAATATTCCCTCACCCGCGACTCGGCCGTCTTTCATATAGATTTGCCGTTTGGCGCGGGCGGCCACTTCGTTTTCGTGCGTGACCATCACGATTGTCCGGCCTTCGCGATTCAAGGCTTCCAGCATCTGCATGATTTCTTCACCCGTGACCGAATCGAGATTGCCTGTCGGTTCGTCGGCGAGAATGATCTCCGGGTTGTTCACTAATGCTCGAGCGATGGCCACGCGCTGTTGCTGACCGCCCGACAATTGAAACGGCCGGTGGTCCAGCCGGCCTTCCAGTCCGACTCGGAGTGCCAGATCCACGATGTGCTCGCGATCTTTCGGCGTGATGGGAGGGTATCCCTTGCGATAATGGAGCGGAACTTCAATGTTCTCAATAACTGTGTATTGCGCAATCAAGTTATAGGACTGAAAGATGAAACCCAGCATCTTGTTGCGAATTGCTGAGAGCTCATCGTCGTTTAGCTTGGCAACATCTTGTCCGCCCAGGAGGTACTCGCCCCCGGTCGGACGGTCGAGACATCCGAGTAAATTGAGCAACGTGCTTTTGCCGCTGCCCGACGTTCCCATGATGGCGACAAAATCCCCCTTGGGGAATGTCAGATCGACTCCGCGCAGGGCGTCCACCGTGACCGGCCCCAGAAAGTAGCGTTTCTGCAAATTTTTGACTTGCGCGGCAATGCCGGTCACTGGCCACCTCCGGTTGTCGCCCCACCACCAGCCGGCCCATTTCCTGCGGCAGGGGCTCCACCTGCCCCCGGAGCTCCTCCCGGTTGCCCGCCACGCGGCCCGCCGCCGCCTGGACGACCGCCACCACCCTGTGGCCGCGATTTGAACTCTTCCAACGTGATGATTCCGTCCCCATTCGTATCGGCCTGCATAATGAAAGGCCGTGGCCCTTCCGGAATCTCGTCTTCGGTCAGCTTTCCATCAGCGTTCGTGTCGAACCGTTTGAATCGTT
>JAQGHT010001096.1 GCA_028291565.1 Planctomycetaceae bacterium
GTGTTAACGCGTTATGCACGAGCACGTCTACCCCACCCCACCGCTGATTGACTTCATGGATCATAGCAGTGACGTCATCAGGCACGGTGACGTCGGCTTTAATCGCCAGGGCTTCGCCACCGGCCGCAGAGATCTTCGCCACCACCACCTCGGCCTCTGATGCACTGGTGCGATAGTTGACGACCACCCGGTATCCATGTTTAGCCAATAGCAACGCGGTTGCCGCACCAATTCCGCGGCTGGCTCCGGTGATGAGGGCAACTCGTCCCATTGTTCTTATCTCCTTAAAGTGGTGGCGCCTGTTCTGTCGAGGCCGCACTGTTTGTATGACCGTGAGCTTCTTAGCTTGAATCTCGGTCGCAAAACTCCGTTTCGATCGGATCATTGACGACTGCAATCATGTTATGAGCTGCAAGGAAACAACCCCATTGGACGAAAGTATCAAGGATACCAAAGTAGGTGTCCGGCCAGGCGACAAACTTACTTCTCCATGGACATAAACAGAGTGTTTAACCCTTCCGGCGGACTGGCACTGACGAAACGGAGCTTTGTGAGATTGAATTGATGCCGGACAGGTGGTTACGTCAAGAGGGTATCAGGGCGGAAGACCGGTTGGAAAAGGACGATTCAGGGTGCCGTTGGCACACGACTCAGACCCATTTTGCGAGTGTCGCCCTGCCGATCATCCATTTGCGAACCGAGGGATCCTCGCCAGGCCGCCAGGGACTTTGAATCGAGCAATTGCCCCAGTCCCCTGGGGAGCCGAAAACTGTTGGTGGAGGTTCGGCTGAGGAGTTGCTTTCGGGTTGCTCCAAACGCCTGACCTCCTTTTTTTATTGACCCGTTGCTGCGTGCGAGTTTGGTGCGAACGCGATTTCCCAGCTTCCTTCGGATGTAACGGCTTTGGAACTCGTCACGGGATGACAGACGAACTCGGGGTCAGGCGCCGCAGAATTCAGAATTGGCGGGGGAGCGGCTGATGATAAATTGACTGTTGTTCCGACAAATCTGAAATCTGCGGTGCCTGCCCCCTTCTGGGTGCACTCGTGACATCGGAGTTGCCAATACTGAGTCTACTGCGAGATATCGCGGATCGAGTCGATCATGTGACTCAATGCAAGCAGCAACGCCGGGGCCAACGAAACTGGCAGCAGTCGCCTACGATGGATTGGTGGCGTCAGAACATTTCGTGATGCGGTCCTCAAAGAGGGGTCAGGCAAATTGTCGCAGTGCTGTTAGTGACCGCCCAAGACGGCGAAAACGCATAGAGGTTTGTCGAAGCTCCCCGGTCATTCGGTTCCGGTCACCAGTACATCGATGTTTGGCAGTTCCCACAGCATGCGATCGAGCACTGATCGTCCGAACCAACGCCGATACCACGGTAGCCGCGATCGTCCCAACACGATGTGCGTGATTCCGTACTCGCGGGCAAACGCGACGATCGTCGCCACAACGTCGCTTCCCTTGAATGTCATCGGTGTTCCGCCCAATTGCTGCACCAATTCCAGCGTATTGCTGATTTGACGCTGGACCGCGGCTTCGATGCGTGTGAGATCCTCGCGTGGCGTCTGGATATAAACCGCGTACCACGGCGCGCTCAAGCGGTCTGCCATCCGGGCACCCTTGCGTAACAGACGTTCGACATTGGGGCCGCGAGAACTCAGGCAAATCATAATCCGCGTGGAAGTGCTTTGGGTCGGAACTTCTTCCGTGTGATGACGTCGCCGATCGAGTCGATGCGCAACCTCTTCCATCGCGAATTCCCGTAATCGCGTGAGGTTGTCTTGCGTGAAAAAATTCTCCAGGGCTCGGTCGATTCGCTCGGCGGGATAAACCTTTCCCGCCAGCAATCGCTCACGCAAGTCTTCGGCCGATAGATCGACGTTAACCAACTGATCGGCCATGCCGATGATGTAATCGGGCACGCGCTCCTTGACCTTGACGGCAGTGGCCTTCTCGACTAGATCGTAAAGGCTCTCCAGGTGCTGGATGTTCAACGTGCTGATGACATTGATCCCGGCGCTCAGAAGTTCTTCAATATCCTGGAAACGCTTCGAGTTTCGGCTGCCGGGCGCATTGGTGTGGGCCAACTCGTCAACCAGGGCCACGGCGGGATGTCGCGCCAGGATCGCGTCGATGTCCATTTCCGCGAGTACGACGCCGTGGTATTCGAAGCGACGTCGAGACACTTGCTCCAAGTCACTGATCTGAGCTGCGGTTTCAGTCCGGCCATGAGTTTCCACAAGGCCGATGACGACGTCGACGCCCCGCCGCTTCAGCCGTTGACCTTCCTGCAGCATTTCATATGTCTTTCCCACACCCGCCGCGAAGCCGAGATAGATCTTCAGCCTGCCTCGCTGTTGCTGCCGGATCAGCGTCAGGAAGTGCTCGGGAGTTGGACTCGGATGCTCGTTGGACACGTCGCCCCTTTCTGATTCCGCGCTCACTTTGCATTTGCCGGTCGTATTAAAGGTGATCTCGGGAGATTCGCCTTTCCAACCGGCACACCCAAAGTGAAACCGCTCTAACTGGACAATTCGGAGTGTCCGTCCGCATGACCGACGACATAATTGGGGGGAACTTCACCAGTCGCGACGGGCAAACGCAGACGGAATGTCGTGCCGACGCCGAGCTGGCTTTGGCAGGCAATTGTGCCACCATGTGCCGTGACTATTTCCTGGACAATCGCCAATCCAAGGCCGGTCCCGGTTCCGCGTGTTTGGCCGGGTACTCGAAAAAATTTCTCGAACACATGCGACTGATGCTCGGGCGGGATACCGCAACCCGTGTCGGTGACTGTCAGGACAACATCGTCGCCATCCGCGACAGCAGACAATGTAATCCGACCACCACGATCCGTATAGGTGAGGGCATTGTCGAGCAGGTTCCGGAAGGCGTGACCGATCCGTTCCGCATCGGCGACAACAGCGGGAAGGCCGTCCGGCAGGTTCAACGCAATCTCAATGCTCTTGTCCTGAGCCCGTGCACGAATCGTTTCTGCCGCCTGTTCCAGCAATATCCGCGGTGACTCGGGCCGCAGGTCCAATTGACGCGATCCCTGTTCGAGTCTCGCCAAGTCCAGCAGATTATTCACCACAGCGAGCAGTCGTTCACTGTTCTCTCGCGCATCGAGCAATAATTCCGCCTGCTTGGAAGTCAGTGGTCCAACAGCCTCTTCAAGCAGCAGATGAATTGCCAATCGGACCCCAGTGAGTGGCGTTTTCAACTCGTGGCTGGCCGTAGCCACCAGGTTATTTTTGACCTGATCCAGCATACGGAGTCGGGTCACATCCTGTAAGACGACGGCAGCACCCAGCGTATTGTCGTTCTGGTCCCGAATCGTCAGGATGCGGGGCAGCAGCGCGGATTCACCGCTGCTGGTATTCAACAAGATCGCGCGATCGAAACTTTCCGGCAAATAATCTTGGCGGCTGCGCAAAGCTTCAGTGAGCGGTTCGCGTAACGGCTCCGGAGGTTGCCAAAGTCCCGAAGCAGCAAGTCCTGGCTGGACCGGCGTAACACCTAATAACCGTCGAGCGGCCGGGTTGGCCATTTCCACGCGGCCTTCACTATCGATGACCAGGACCGGATCGGGAAACGAGTCAATTGTCGCTTGACTCGTTCGCTGGGCCCGCAACAATTGTGCTGATTGAGATTGCCGATACTCGCGCAGATGCCGGGCCATCAGGTTAAACGCCTGGGCAAACTGACCGACTTCATCGTTCGTCTCGACGGGCATGACTTGATCCAGATTCCCAGCGCTGATCGCGCGGGCGCTCTCGGTGACAGCGCGGATCGGGTTCAGGATCGTGCGGAACATTTGCCACGCCAGCAAGGCCGCCAATAGTCCGGCCGAAGCCAAACCTGTCCCCAGAGCCGCCACCGAGTAGCGCGCAGATTGATGCGCCTCGGCCCCCGCTTCTTCCATGTTCTGCTGATTAATGCGACGGATTTCACCGGACGTCAACTTGATGTCTTTGAAAAGATCCAGCAAACCACCGGGATCGTGATATTCGGACAACCGCTTCTTTGCGCCACCAGGATTGTTAAAGAACGCGTCCCCCAATCCCCGGTAACGCATTGTCAATTCAGTCAATTTCGCGACCAGTTCACTTTCGCCAGGCAGTGTGACGTTGGCTCGTTCATATTCCAGATTCTTCTGATAAGATTCCCAATTGGTAAGGTACTGGGTGTGTGCTTCTGCCTCTCGATTTGCCAGCGCGAAATTGAATGCAGAATCAATCCGCTCAAGCGACTCGTTAAGGTGCCACATGTAATTGACACTTCGATAGTTTTCTCGCAGAATCGCATCGATACGGTCGCCGAGTCGGTGCAACAACGCGATTCCCGCACCACCAACCGCCGCCAGCAGCAGCAGCAACGGAATGAGCGTCAGTACGATCCGCAACCGCAAGGTGAGTCTCATCGTGGGTAGTTTCCGTTCTCGCCTACAATCCGTATCGTTTCCGTTTTCGATACAGAGTGCTGGGATCGACTCCCAGGATGGTTGCCACCTCATCGAGTGACGGACTGTTCGCCAGAACTCGACGTAAGTGCTCGGCTTCCAATTGCTCCAATGTGACCGCCCCGCCAATCTCCATGATCGCCCGGGGCAGCGTCGCGCCAATTTGAGCCGGCAATTCCGCCAGTCCGACTTCATCGCCAGATGCCAGAATGACGCCACGCTCAATCGCGTTCCTCAGTTCCCGCAAGTTTCCAGGCCAAGAATAACGCAGCATGGCATCGCGTGCTTCGTCTGTAAATCGAGTCACCGACTTGCCGCTTTGTCTGGCGAAGAAACGCAGCAGATGTTCCGCCATTGGTTGAATGTCTTTTCGACGCATGCGCAACGGCGGTACGACCACTTCCATTATGTTCAATCGGTACAATAGGTCCTCGCGGAATGTTCCGTTCGCCACGGCTTGCTGCAGATTGCGGTTGGTCGCCGCAATGATGCGAATGTCACAGACCAGAGTGTGTGTTTCACCGACTCGCTCGTATCGTCGCTCTTGAAGCAGACGGAGCAGTTTGGGCTGCAATGCGATCGGCAGATCGCCGATTTCATCAAGAAACAATGTGCCTCCTTCCGCCGCGGCGACTTTGCCGATCGTATCCTTCACGGCGCCGGTGAATGAGCCGCGTACGTGTCCGAACAATTCGCTTTCCAACAGTTCGGATGAAAGGCTCGGGCAATTGACTGTAATGAACGGCGCCTCCGAACGCCGGCTATGGGCATGGATGGTGCGTGCCAAAACCCCTTTTCCGGTTCCACTCTCACCGAGCAACAGGACAGTCGCGTCGGTCGGCGCAGCTTTGAAAGCGAAGTCCAGGATCTGCTGAAACGTCAGTTCCTCGGTCTTGAGATCGACTTCAGGAATGATCGATCGAACTTGTGCCTCTAACTCTTCGACATGCGATTCCAATTTGCGGATCAGATTCACCCGGTCTAAAACCATGCGAATCTGATTGGGGGTGAACGGCTTCGGGAGGTAGTCAAACGCCCCGCGCCGCATCGACTCAACCGCCGTTTCAATGGTCGCATAGGCTGTGACGACGATCACGGCTAAACCCGGGGCTAACCGGAGCAGAGTTGGCAGGACATCCAACCCTTGTTCCTGGCTGAGACGCAGATCGAGAAAGGCGACATCGAACATCCCATGCGAGAGACATTCTTGAGCTCGAGCGCCGTTGGGTGCCTCGGTGATCCGATGCCCCATTGTTTCGAGCGCCAACCGCAGGGATTTTCTCAAGCTCGCGTCGTCATCAATGAGGAGGATATTCATAAGGATTTGATTTTGTACTGTTCGCGGCCACAAATGAGTCTTTATCAATGCTTGTCCCCGCGATCAAACGTCTCATTCTTACCCGTGCGCGGTATAGTCCGAAACGTTGCTGAAGCGGTTTTACTTTGGGTGTCCCGGTTGGAAAGGCAAAAGTCCGGCGATTTCCTATAAAACCACCGGCTACAGCGGTTTAACCTTGAGTATTCCGGTTTTCGGTGATGAATCGTGCCACTGCTTTAATGCTGTACTCGGCGTTCAAGCAGTGCTTCTCACCGCTCCATAAGCACTGCTTAACGACCGAGTACAGTCGTGAAGCAGTGGCACATCACCGGAAGATGCAAGGCTAAACCGCTCTAATTTAAGGTGCGCGCGGAATAATGCTGCCCCCTTCAGACCCGACCTTCTTTTCGGTGTCGCCTAAATCTGTTTTTTCATGCGGATGCCAAGACGGTCGCAATTTACGTGCCAGAAGAAAAGAACACTACTTGAGAACTTAAGCGGATTGCACTCTACGGAATGTCATTGCATTTTGCACAGTCGATCGTGCAATTTGCAATGGGCTCGCTATTCTTCGCTTTCTTGTGAAGAATGCGTTTGCCGT
>JAQGHT010001123.1 GCA_028291565.1 Planctomycetaceae bacterium
CCGGCAAAACACACGATTGCCGACACGAAGTAAGCCAGCGTCGCGGTCAAAAAGAAGCCACGCACCGTCGACCCACGATATTTCCAAATGCAGGTGACTGGCACCGCCCCCCACAAAACGACACAACCTGCGACGTAAAGTTTCCGGTCGCTGGAAAACAGACCGGTCAGCAGGATGACCGAGGCACCAACCCCGAAAATCCATGCGGCAAGCGTTGCCCTCAGTTCGTCGGGCTGCATCAGATGACGACCTTGCGCACAAATCGCCAGCCGCGCGTCGGACAGCGACTTCCCGATCAGGATACTCAGGCACAATAGAATTGCGGCGGCGGCAAAGCTGACTTGCGTCACCGTATTTGCAGTCGTTGTTGGCTTGGGGTTCTTGACTTCGATCCAAGGTAAAAACCAAACGGCAAAATAGATACAGCCGCACAAATACAGAAACCCAAAATACGACCGCACAGAATCGTCGTTATTTCCTTCGAGTCTCTCGAGGTAAGTCCAAAAGAAATTGGTGTTCAACGATTCGCGGAGCCCTGACTTCGCCCACTCACCTTCCGGATCAATGCGTAATGACTCGGTGAAATGACGTTTCGCAAGTCGGTACTTGTTCTGATATCTGGCAAGCCAGCCATACGTGGCGTGGACCGTGGCATGATCTGGATGTTGCTGCAAAATTCGTTGAGTCACGGCCTCCGACGCCGCGTATTTTTGCTGGCACATCAATACAAAAGCCAAATTGCAGTTGCACTCCAGGTGATTCGGATTCGATTCCAGGCCTCGCTCGATGTCTCGAATCGCTGCATCATATTTGGCCTCGGCAATCCACAGGTCGGCCGAACGCGTCAAATAGTCCGGCTCAGTCGGCGCAAGGCGAAGTGCTTCCTGGATTGCAAACCTGGCCTCGTTCCGCCGATTGAGACGATCCAGGACATACGAATGGATGTAGTGCGCGTACGCGTAATCTGGCGCGTGATGCAGCGCCTCTTCAATCTGGGACTTGGCTTGCCGAAGTTCCTGAACATTCAAAAAGCAGCGCGCCATGAGCGTGTGAGCCCGCGCATCGTTCGGTGCCTCGGCCAGAAAGGCCAGCAAATGAGGAATCGCCGCTTCGAAGCGGTGCAATTCCATCAACCGTTCAGCCCGGCCCAGATGAATGTTCATACCTGCGATCAAATCTTATTTCGTCAGCTGACGCAAATTCACAGGTCATTTCGTCTCAGGATCACGCGGGATTTTTTCGCGCTGATAGAGCGGCAAATGGCGATAATAGACTTCCAGCGTCAGGATGCTCATGCAGGTTCGATAATGGCGGCCACCGGCCTTATCACCGTGATCGCCGCCCATCGGCGGCTTCCAACTTCCTACGGCGGGTCCCCCTTTTTCCTGGCTCTTCACGATGTGATCGCGCAGGGCATTATTCCACTTGACCCACGGCTCACCGCCCCAGTGGTGCATGACTTGAGTAGCGTAGTAGTTGTAATACATGTTGTCGGGTTGCGGACCGGTCTTTCCGAGAAATTCCACACCCTTGACCAATCTGGCTTCCTTGGGCGTCCATCCCAGAGACATGCGACAGAGGGTGCCGATGGCTGACGTCGCTGGACCAACTCCCTGAGCTTCATATCCATAATTTGCGCCATCATTGGTTTGGACGGAATTGAGAAAAGCGGTTACCCGGTTCAATGTTTTCTCGGGGATGGCAATTGACGCCATCCTGGCACTCGTCAGAGCCATGACTTGCCAACCCAGTACAGAAGTGTCCCCGGGTTGTCCCGGTTGATAGCGCCAGCCACCCCCTTTGGCATCCTGGGCATTAATGATGAATTTGACAGTGGCCTCGGCTGGGGTTCGCAGACTTTTGTCCTGGCTGATTGCATACGCTTCGCAGAGCGCAATGGCGCAGATCCCTTGTGAGTACATGGTCCCGCCTGGACCGCGCAAGTCTCCACCCGCCGCAGTCATCTGCATCTGGTTCATCAAGAATTTCAACCCGTCTGCAACGACTTTGCTGTAGTCACCGACTTTGTGAGTATGGCCGCCTCCGAGAAACGTCAGCAACGCCAGACCCGTCGCACCGGTGGGGTTATCCAGATTACCTGGTTCATCCGGCCCATGCTTGAATGACCAGCTGCCATCTGGTCGCTGATGTTTGACCAGCCACTTCAATCCCGCTTCGACTGCCAATTCACTTTCTGGCGAGCCACCCTGAGTGAGCGCCAACTCGGCACGTCCCTTCTTAGTACGCCCCTTGAAATCATCGAGGCGCGATTTTGGTTCCCCATTGCCTTTGGTTTTCTGGGCTTTCTTCGCTGCCGCCTCGCCCTTTTTGTCCAAGGGGTCGGCGACTGACTTCTGGAATGGACTTAGTAGCAGCAGCACGGCCAGAAAGCTCGCGAGCACTGCTACCGCTCGCACGTGCCGATCAGTTCTGGTCGACTTGAGATGCACGAACGGCATCGTCCGTGGAATGCAGGCGGCGGCGCTGGCCGTCGCGTCAGTTTGAACCTGTTCGTCAGAATACATTAAGGACATTTGGTTTACCCCTTTTTTCCTTTCAACTGCGATCCAGGTTTTCAACTGCGATCCAGGTTCAGTTTCCCATTGGCTCGTCGCGGCTGGGTGTCACTGCCGAAGATCGGCCAATTCATGCACTAGGAATGCGACTTCCCAGTTCCCCCCCAGTTGTCCTGATTAAACTGTTCTGACTTTCCTTTGGGGATTGTCAGTGTCTTCCAGTGATCACCGGCTTGAATTCGGGCGATTTGAACGATCTGGCCGATATGATAGCAGGTATGTCCCAGAGATCGCGCTAATGCCAGCGGCACCGAATGTGGTTCTCCGCGAATTAATATCGTCTTTCCCAGATCTTCGGGAGAGAGACTGTTCAGAGCATCTCGTAAACACGTCCAGCCACGCTCCCAGAATTCCAGCAATTCCCTACGGCTTGTGAATGAGTCCACAAACTCCGAATCTCGATCTCGTCCGGGTTTCTCTCCGTCCGACGTCAAGAAATCGGTCCAGCGTGAGGTCAGATTTCCCGCAATGTGTTTCATGATGACGGCAATACAATTCGTGTTCGCATCGAGCGCACTGTGCAGCGTGTCATCCGGCAATTGTTCCACGGCACGATCCGCCAGACGCTTATTGGCATCGAAAGCATTGATCGTGGCCGATAAGAATTCCGTTGCAATATCCATGACTTTGTCCTCGCTCTTGGCTGAGTTTCCCTGAGATTAACCCGGCTGGGTGGCACTGTCGAAATGTGCTGCTTCGGGTGCCACTCTGCGCCGTTAACCCTTTTCAATGACCAGCAAAATGCGGATTTAGCCACAGATCCACACAGATGAAACACAGATTTTTTCAATACGTAGCGAACCGAGGTGAGTAGGAGAATGGATTCGATTTGAACCATTTGACGTCCCCCAGCAATGCGGCAGTCATTCCAGATTGATCATTCTACATCGGAAGTTGGTGAACGGGACGGAGCGTGTGACGGACAGGAATGTCCATCCTACTTCACCGAGATCTTGTATGGAAATCGGTGTTTCATCTGTGTGAATCTGTGGCTAAAACCTTCTTTTTCCGCTGACGTTGCAAAAGGGTTAACGGCGTAGGGTGGCACTGACGAAATGTAGGAATGAACCTCTGGTCCGTCAATCGCGACTTGGTCCGGCAAAGCGACTGTCGTTGAGGATGACGGACTGGAAGTCCATCCTACGACCGAGTGCGATGTTCGCTCGTGTGCCTTGCACACCCGAATGAGGATTGGCAGAATCATCCGGTTGATCGAACGATCACCTCATGCATAGGATTCTCGAATGTCACTCACTCCCCAAGTTCCTTTGGCGGCCCTGTTCGTTGCCGCACTCATCAATCTGACACTCTTGCGGGCTGAAGACGCGTCCAAACCATCCGAGGCTTTGACCTTTCCACTTTCGCAGCGGGCGAAAGAACTGATTCCCGAAGTTCAACAGAAAGTCATGAAAAAGGTTGAAGAGCAGTTTGGAACTCCTTCGCATCCCATTGTTCCTGAGGGAATACCGGTGGAAAAAACGGTAGTGCTCAAGGGCCAGACTGTTTATTCTCTCCATTGCGCACGTTGTCATGGAGAAGCGGGCACAGGAGCAGGACCGGAAGCCAAGGCCCTGCAGCCTCAGCCCCGTGATTTTCGGCGGGGCGTCTTCAAGTGGAAATCGACTTCGATCGCCCAGCGGCCACTTCGTCACGATCTGCGTGAAACGATTCGCCTGGGCGTTCCCGATACTGCGATGCCCGGTTTTCCAAAGTTTTCGGAAGCAGATGCAAAGTCTGTAGTGGAGTACGTACGCTGGTTGAGTATGGCGGGAGAATTTCAAGTACGACTCGTCGACGAATTCTACAGTGACTTTTCCATCGCGATGTTGAAAAACGAAATTCGAGAAGGAAAAAAGGAGAAAGAGGTCATTGCTAACGCTATTAAGGTGATTGTGGAAATACTCCCTGAAGTCTCGACTGACAGTCTGAAACGCATTTCCGACGACTGGAAATCCGCGGAGCTGGAAACGAGCATCCTGCGTCCCAAGTCAGCGCTGGCATCAACGAGTGACGCCGCAGTCCAGCGAGGGCGTGAATTATTTACATCCCTTAAGGTCCGGTGCAACCTCTGCCATGGAGAGACTGGCAAGGGAGACGGAATCGTGACACGCGATTTCTGGCCAATTCCCGGTGACAGTCTGAATCGTAAATATGCAGAACCTGGTTTGCATAATGTCTGGGGCCAAGTGAACCAGCCCTGGGATTTGGCCAAGGGCAAGATGCGCGGCGGCGACTCACCTGAGGATCTGTTCCGTCGCATCGCCGCAGGCATCTCGGGCACGCAAATGCCGGGCTTTGGAGGGTCATTCCTCACTGAAGCCGAAATCTGGGACGTGGTCAGCTATGTGCAATCCCTGCCGTCAGAAAAGCCTAAGACAAAATCAATTCGACAGCCACCGCCACAGGGCGCAACGGCAAAGTAAAGATCAGTGTATTGATCTCCAGGCTCACCTTGAGCTTAAGACCCGAGAATCAATAACTGTCGGAACCATTTGCAGGACGTACACCCCCTGTCCGACATCGCGCCAGTCGGACAGGAATGTCCGTCCTACAGCCACGCGACATCTTCTGGAAACGTCAGGTGCGATTGAAAGGAGCATCGAGTTGGAGCCTCTTAAAGAATCGGAGACCTCTTTAGAATCTCAAGAAATCATCGACCGATTCGCTGCGGACTTGCGTGAGCGATTTCCATCATGCCCCGAATCGGAGATCATGGCCATTGCTCGACACGCCTGTGCGCCAGGATCAGGTCGAGTCGGTACGAGTACGACGGCGGAAGATCCGATCCGGGCCGCTGTCGTCGCTTACATCAGGCACCAGCACACGGACTACGACGACCAGTTGGCCGTTAATCGAAACCGGCAGTCTGCCCGCGACTTGATTATGCCGTTGATTCATGAAACGCTCCGCAAATGGCAAATCGTGCCCGGTACACGTGAGCTCGAGTTTTAGTCTCAGACCACAGGCGGACCAGACGAGAAAAAAGTGAGGCAACCATCCAGCTGGCAGTCAACATCCAGGTTGTTTCCGACTGGATGGCACTGACGAAATGTAGGATGGACCTCTGGTCCGTCAAGCGCGACTGAGTCCGGCCAAGTGACTGCCGATGAAGATGACGGACTGGAAGTCCATCCTACGGCCGAGTGTGATCTGGGGCGGGTCATGGGGTGGCCCCGACGACTCAAACACTGGCACAGCCAGTGGCACCCAATTTTCTACCATTTCGCCAGTGCCAACCCGGCGACATTCCAGTCCCGGAACCATTTCCAACGAGATAATTATGGAGTGAAGAATAACCCGACAAGCATCAGGGGCAATGGAGATTCCGCAGATTTTCAAGTCAGGGCACGGCCCCCAGTGGTTTCAGGTTATTGAGGCAGTGACTCTTGCGGCCATAGAATTTCACCTCGAATTGAAAGATGAGCTGGCCGATTTTCTTAGTGGCTGTTTCGTATCGCCACTCGAGCGAATTGCCGATTACGTAGCCCGCGATGATGACGAAAAACAATGCAAGGCCGATTTGACAGGCTTGGCGAAGTTCTCGTCCGTTGCCGAATCTTGTTTCGCATCGTTGTTTTCCAGTCAGCATGGAAATCGCCCTTGGTCGGATATGCTATTCATTCCTTCCTGTTACGCTGGCATTGCGTTTTAAATATGTCTACTTGCATGTACTTTTGAATGGCAATCGCTGCTTCCTCGCGATTTGTCGCTCCTCGATTGAGGGTGGGCTGATGCATCGCGCACAGGACATTGATACCTACGTTAATGGCACGAATGTGCCCGTGAAAGCTGCGTTTTCTAAATACTTGGCCGGCGTTGTCGTAATACATCATATCGGGCTGAATGCTCACATCCAGCCCATTTAGGCTGAATCGTCACCTCGGGACTGCAATTCGAGAAATTGCAAGCGGCAGGACGCCCCTTCGACGACTTGGAATTTCATGCAATCATCGCCATTCGGTGTGTCACACCAACTCGAAAATTCGACATGAGTCAATAGAGTTTGTGGAGGAACGCTGTTTTGAACTTCGGGAGCCGCGATTTCAATCGAATGGAGTGCAACAAGGGGTCAGGCTCCGCAGAATTCAGAATTGGCGGAAAAAACATTGGTCCTGGCAAAGATCGGAATCCGCCAAATCGGAAATCTGCGGTGCCTGACCCCCTTTCAGAGGTACGCTTCACAAATTCTTCCGACTCCACCAATCCATCCTCAGTGACCGCGGCCAGTCTTGCCGTCTGCGGGTTCCAGCAAACGCCAAGTCGCGTGCCAGGCGTCATCAGCAATATTCAGTCGCGGTTGTCTCGGTATTGACAACTCTGATGTCACGAGTGCACCCGGAAGGGGTCAGGCACCTCAGATTTCAGATTTGGCGGAACATCAATCAGTTTATTAATGAGCCGTTCCCCGCCAATTCTGAATTCTGCGGAGCCAGACCCCTTGCCGCAGCGCGAAGCCAATCAGGTCTATCAATTGAGAAGAAATTGCGTGAGGCAGATTCAAATTGAGATTTCTTAGCGGGATGGCACTGATAAACGCTTACGGATTCGGGTGCCACTGATTTTGCGAGCGGCACCCATTGAACTGCTCTTCCGTTCACATTCGGCATCCGAAAAAAGTGCTCCATTCGGTGTGTCACACCGGCAGAAATTTTTTGCGCACAAAAGGGTTCTCTCGCCGCCCGCTGACGCGGTACCCGCGCTGTTGAACTCACTCTACGCCAGGAGAATTTGTCGTGCAAGTCGCGGGAACGGTTGGTAGGCGTCCAATGGTGAGGTGCGGAAACGTGTCGGATTGATTCGCACCAGCATCGATTCGAGATTGCTTTCAAATGAAAGTTGTGGCTAGCCCATTTGGTCCCCTCGTAGTTCTTGCGTTACAAGAAGATGTGGAACCGATTTTCAATCTGTCGGTCCGGAGAATCACTCCTGCGATTACGGACAGTTTGGAAACGTTACTTTGTCCTTGAAATTGTGAGCGGTACGGCGCTAGCCGCCGTTTTTTTTGACGGAAGCGGCCGGAAAAACCGGTGGCTAGCGCCATTCCGCTCACAGGCACCTATTTTTTGCGAGGATCACTCATGTCAGCACAGACACCGTCCACGAGCTTCACGCCAGACACCGACTGCCCCGACCGCTGTGGATCGCCCGGGACCGCCGCGCTTCCTGCCGACGACACTGTACCCGACTGTCATTTGACCGCCGAGGAACATACCAGACTGACGGGCTACGAACAGGACATTCGGCGAGGTCTCGCTGCATTCAGCGAGATTGCGACCGTCGTCTTTCAGATCTATTCGGACGAACTCTATCGCCCACACCGCTCGCTCGCCGGCTATTGTGCTTTGAAATGGAATTATTCCATGTCGGACACCAGCCGCTACAAACGAGCCGGAGAAGTCCTGGCGGAATTGGCGGGTACGAAAACCTGCCCCACTACCGAGAGCCAATGCCGCGAACTGGCGAAATTGATACCAGGAACTCGAAGACGTGTCTGGGAGAAGTTGCTGGAAGACTCGAAAGATGGAAAAGTCACGGCCGCGAAGATTGCCGATGCTGTTCAGCACCAGCCAAAAAGCAGTTCGCATGCTCATAAGGTGTCCACTCATCTCACGCTGAGTCGCCTGGCGAAAACTTCAAATTCACTGGGCGGCCGAAACGTGACTCCGGACGTTGAACAAGTTTTGAAGGAAATCGTGGCCCTGATCAACACGGCTTTGCAGCAGCCGAAATGACCGCAATAGAACGGTTTCAAATTTTTGAGGTGGCGCTCTTTTTGCGGCATGTGCGTATGATCTGATGCGTCAGCATTGACGGCCCAATGGGTCGTGATTGAACACTCCAGGCCATCGGCCTGGGACAAGGCCAATCTCAGGACGTTGGCCTGGGATTTCGAATCGCCGTTCGTTGGGCTGCAAATAGGGTAATGGTCCTGAAGTCTTGTTTCGAATCACTCAAACAACCCAGCTTCAAAAGCAGGGGCCTCGCCATCCCGAATTTAGACTTTTTAAACACGTTCTTCGGGCGGATACCAATCACAGTACGACTTCGACAGAGATTTCTCGCCAATTGGGTACAAACTCGATTCCTCGCCAATTGGGTACAAACTCGATTTCTCGCCAATTGGGTACAAACTCGATTCCTCGCCAATTGGGTACAAACTCGATTTCTCGCCAATTGGGTACAAACTCGATTTCTCGCCAATTGGGTACAAACTCGATTTCTCGCCAATCCACCTTCGGTCCACGATTTCGCGTGAATCAACCACTTCGCCCGGGAGTCAGCCAGATGTTGCAAATCATGTCAGAGAACTCGTGCCCGCCGAGAAATGACAGTTTCGATGTGGATGAATTCAACCGTGCCATACAGGAATGGCATGCTCTGCACGACACGCCGCAGCTGGGGCTTAGGCTGAGCCGTCGAGATGAAGCCAGACTCGCTGAACTGGAACAGACGATTTCGGCAAATTGCAACTCGTTCATCACGATCGCCACAGCCGTCTACCAGATCGCTGCGGAGAACCTGTATCGACCGTATGTTTCGATCACGCGCTATTGTGCTGTAAAATGGGATTTCTCCCGAAACGACACGAGCCGCTACAAGCGGGCGGGTGAGGTCCTGGCTGAGCTGACGGGCTCGAAAATCCTGCCCACTTCAGAGAGCCAATGCCGGCAGTTGGCGAAGCTGAGACGGGGAACGCGCCAACAAGTCTGGGACAGCCTGGTTAGCCTTGCGCCGGATGGCAAGGTCACCGCGGAGGACATTGCCGACGAATGTTACGAGTACTTTGCCGAACGGAAGAGAAATGACCGCGAGGCCCTGCTGCGGAAATTAAAACGGATTAAGAAGAATCTAGAGTGCCTGGAGACGATGCCGCTGACACCCGACATTATCGACCATCTGAAGGAAGTGGCCGTACTGCTCGCCACTGTATTATATGGAATAAATAGTCCCAACGTCCGCGCACGCATGATCCCGATTGGTCCGCCGTCCCAGCCCTTTTGTGGCTACGAAGGTATTTCCCTTGAAGAGCTACTCGAGCGAAGTAGAACCGAATTCCGCCTTCAAAACGCGGAATCAGGTGCTTTGGCAGCTGTTAAGCCAACACCGTCGGTCATTCCGGACCTCGTTCCACTACAATCAGGAGCTGAAATGGGAGTGAAATCCGAAGTCAGCATTAGAAGTGCGAACAGCGGTGATGCCGGTCTGCTGGCGGATCTGGGACGACAGACGTTTCGCGAAACATTCGCGACTCAAAACAAGCCCGAAGACATGGACTCCTACATCAAAGAATCATTCACGATCGAGCAGCTTCACGCGCAGCTTACCGAGCCGGGCGTGGTCTACCTCTTGGCCGAGGTGCAGACAAATGTCGTCAACTTTACAAAGGCCGTCGGCTTTGCGAAGGTCGCACCTGTTCCCCTGCCCGATTGCATTACCACATTGTCGCCAGTGCGGTTGGCCAAGTTGTACGTTGCCGCTGATGTCATCGGCTCGGGTGTCGGGGCCGCGCTGATGCGGGCATCTATTGAGTGGGCCAAGAATTCAGGATACAAGAGTTTGTGGCTTGGTGTCTGGGAGCACAACCATCGCGCCAAGGCGTTCTATGAACGATGGGGGTTCAAGCCGGTCGGAACCGAGAAATTCCGTCTCGGTAGCGATGACCAGACAGACGTGTTGATGCAGCTTGGGCTGAGCGAGGGCTGATAATTGAGGACTCGCGGAACGACCCGCTTCGGGTGGTACAAATCGAGCAATTTCCGGCGACGATAGACAGAGAGCGTCAAAAAGTACACCTATTTCTGCTCAGTGTATTGACGGCGTTTGTCGCTCATGTTTTAACTAGAGCGGTTTCACATCCGTTACATTGGAAACATGGACAACAAAGAAGAAACCGTCACTCGAGAACGAATCGACGCCTATTCTCTGACTGATGGCCTGCAGCGCGACTCATCTGCGTTTGAAACTGGGCGTGGCACGTGAGTTTTCTATCAGCCGAAACATCTCTTGCGCAGGTGGTCGATGCTCGACGACTTTTCATCACTACCGATCATTGACGTTGCGTCCCTGGCAAGCGACGGCGTCAGGAAGCAACAGACGGCCGCCAGGATCGACGCGGCGTGTCGACAAAGCGGGTTCTTTTACGTCGTTGGTCATGGAGTCGATACAGGTTTGCAGCAGCACCTGCAAGCATTGGCTCGCGAGTTCTTCGCCCGTTCGATCGCGGAGAAGATGGGGATCGAGATGAGTCGCGGCGGCAGGGCCTGGCGCGGATATTTTCGCGTCGGCGACGAACTGACCTCTGGCCGCCCGGATCAGAAAGAGGGACTGTACTTCGGCAAGGAACTCGCAGCGGATCACCCGCTCGTACAAGCGGGCGCGCCGCTGCACGGACCGAACTTGTTTCCCAATGTCCCCACCGGATTGCGTGCGATTGTTCTTGAGTACATGACAGCGTTGACAGAGTTGGGCCATCAACTGATGGGTGCCATCGCTTTGGGCTTGGGATTGCCCGAACGCTATTTCGCCGATCACGGAACTCGCGACCCGCTGACGCTATTTCGGATCTTCAATTACCCGCCGCCGGCGTCCCCTGATCTCTGGGGCGTCGGCGAGCACACGGATTACGGCCTGTTGACGATCCTGTTACAGGACGATGTCGGTGGATTGGAGGTCAAGTCAAAAGCGACCTGGGTCGCGGCGCCACCGTTGGCTGGCTCATTCGTTTGCAACATTGGCGACATGCTCGATCGGATGACGCGCGGTGTCTATCGTTCGACGCCGCATCGTGTCCGCAACGTCTCGGGTCGTGATCGCATGTCATTTCCGTTCTTCTTTGATCCCAACTTTTTTGCCGACGTGCGGCCCATAGATCTTCCTTCAGGCGAAACCGCGCCCGATGATCGTGGGAGCCGTTGGGATCAGTCAAGCGTGCATATCTTTCAGGGAACATACGGCGATTACCTGCTCGGCAAGGTTGGCAAAGTGTTTCCAGGATTGAAAACGAAGGTACTCTGAGTCCGACTTGCTTGAGAAGTCTTTGAACTGCCCAAGGTCGCTCGTGAAGGTCACCTGCAACACGCCCGTGCGACTTTTGATGGGAACTTCGATGGAGCAAACAATGCCGTTGAAACAACGATCATGGAACTGGAGTTTGCCGCTCCTGGAGAAGGAATTGATTGAGCAGGCGACCCGCTCCCGGACCTACCTCGTCCGCTCCCTGTATGCCGGTGTCTTGCTCGTCGTTTGTTTTTCCGTTCTGCAGAATTCGATTCCCCACCAAGTCACGTTACTCAACGTCCTGGGAGTCGGAAGAATCGTATTTGGCGTGCTGGTTAAGCTGCAGGAATTCGGACTTTACCTGGCACTGCCGATTCTGGCGTGCGGGACGCTGACCGTTGAGAGAGAACGCAAGACCCTGGACCTATTGCTGGTGACTCGGTTAACACCAGGAACGATCGTGGTCGAAAAGTTTTTCAGCCGACTCTTGCCCGCCTTGAACCTGCTGCTGCTTTCCGCTCCCATGCTGGCGTTCAGCTATTCACTGGGGGGATTGACACTCGACAGTATTATGCTTCCGTTTTGCGGACTGATCTTAACTGCTATTCGATTGACGGCGGTCAGTGTGGCGTGTTCCGCAGGGTTCCGCACGACGGCGCAAGCCCTCGTGGCAAGTTATCTTGGGCTCTTACTGCTGTATTGCACCGATCGAATTGTCGTCGCAAGTTTCTTCCCACAGATTTCCGTTATCGGAGCCGGGGCTGGAGAATCGTGGGTCAGACAGCTGCTCGAACGCAGGACCATGTACGATTTGCTGATCGCCGGTTCCGGGGATCCCGCTTTCGCAGGCCTATCAATCACTTGGCGGGCTTTGATTGTCGCGATGCCCTCATTGTCATTCAGCATTCTGGCGCTCTGTGTTGCGAGGTGGTTGTTGATTGTTGTCTCGTTCGGCGTGAACAACCGGGTTCAATGGTTTCGCAACTTGTTCGAACGACGTCGCGAGTCGCAGATTGAAAGGCGTCAGCGAAGTGGACAACGAGACGAACCGGAATTCGATCCCATCAGCTGGCGTGAAAGTCCGCGCCGCAGTGAGCAAGCCGGCTGGTGGATTCGTCGCCTCGCTTTCCTGCTCGTTGGAGTTACGATTGTCATGTTGGTCATGACGAGCAGCCTGAAGTCCGGTTGGCCAGCCGACGATGTTGCCGTCGGCACGTTTCTCGTCTGGATCGTCGTGACGATCTGGCTGATTATTAAAGCCTCGGGCGTGATCGTCCAGGAGCGAACCCGTCAAACTCTCGAAGTTTTGGCAACGACACCGTTAACGGCACAGGAAATCCTGCAGCAGAAGATGGTCAATGTGAATCGCTGCATGCTTCTCACCCAGATCGCACTGGCCGAATGTGTCTTGTGGCACATGGCCTATGCGCCAAGTCCGGGCTATTTTTTCGCATCCGCATTTCTGATCGGGCTTTATCCACCGATCATTGCCTGGCAGGGAGTCGTGTGCGGCATCAACGCCCAAAACGGAGCCTGGGCGATCCTCAAAACGGTTCTCATGTTGACCGCGCGCTGCCTGGCCCCGTGGTTGATCGTCTTCCTATTTTCCATTCAACCCACTCCAGGTGGTTGGGCATTCGTTTCAACCGGTCCAACGACATTTCTCATCGTGACGGAAGTCGCGATGCAAAGGCACTGGGAACAGAACATGTTTGTCGTTCCTGTGACTTCCGTCGTCGTCGCAATCGTACTTCTGGTCTACCTGAGAAGTCGTGCGACAAGGTTACTGGAAACATCTCTGGGAAGGCAGAAATCTTTAGAGGTGAAAAGCACTGCTTGAACGCTGGGTACAGCATTCAAGCAGTGGCACGAATCATCGCCATAAACCGGAACCTTCGAGGTTAAACCGTGCTAATTCACACCGCAGCACTTTTGAACTTTTTCTCACTACCACATGGTCAGGGATCATTACGGCCGACGTGTGGGGTTTCCGAGCCGAGAACATGCGACAATCATTGATGCGCGGGTCCGAACGTGACCTTGTCATGTGACGCATGAACTACTTCGCGCGGGCCTTTACGATTTCCCATGCGGCTGCTTCAGCCTGCACACTGTCGCCGTCGTTCGAGGTGACGGCGATGACCATCTTCTTTTCGGGAATGAACACCACCAATGCATACCACATCGTATTCGAACCATTGTGCCAATACCTGGAGAACCGCCTTTCCACTCCGGGTTCTTGTTTCAACCAACCACAGGCATACCGGTCGAGCTCTGGAGTGTGCAACAGTTTAAAGGTTTCGGTGGAGAGTAATTTCCCATCGCCCAGTTCGCCCCGGAGGTGTTCACTGGCATAAGTGCAGAGATCACGTAGCGTCATGTGAATGATACCGGAAGGACCCATAATGTGAGTATTATCTGCCGCATCATCCGCCGCGACTTTCCCCGCCAGGACATTGCGGTGGCCGCGTGGCTGCTCGAGCGTTTTGTCTCCACTCCTGGGCGGGCCAAATCCAGATTCAGTGAGTTTTAGAGGCTCAAAAACCTCTCTTTTCACCAGGTCTTCCCAGGTGACGCCGGTCACCTTCTCGGCCATCGCTCCAGCAATTGTGTAACCGACATTTGAATACATATGCTTTTTGCCCGGTGGGGATGCTGGTTGATCTGCAATCACATTCAGCACGGCCTTTCGACGCGCTTGGGTACATTCGGGACCGAGCGCGGGCCGTTGGAGCCAAACATCCTTCGGGAAGTTCGCCGGTGCGCCGGCTGTGTCTGTCAGTAATTGTTTGATCGTGACCGTCTTCCAATCCTCATGAACCGAGTCTTCAGGAAAAAGACTGCCGACAGTATCTGACCATTGCATCCGACCCGATTCGATCAATCGCGCGATCATCGTCGCTGTGATCGACTTGGTGATCCCGCCCAAATGCCAGCGATCGCTGATCTCAATTGGAATACCGCTACCTTGCATCCGCTCCCCGTCTGCCGCAACAGCATCCACTTGCCCATCAACCATCACCATCGCGGCAAGACCGACGAGTTTCTTCTCCTTGCGCTGCTCGGTGATCAAACGCGCCAGCGAGTCACCCGCCACGCCACTGCTGCGAGGAGGTACGTCATAGCTAGACTTAGTGCTTCGACCTGCCAAGACAATTACTACGAATATCACGAAGGAGGAAACAGCGACGATGAGCCAACGTCTCAAAATCCTTGAGCTTTTGACGTTCTCTGTGATTTTTATCGCGCCTTCGCTGGTCGTTTCATCTCTCAGGCTTTTGAGCAGCGCGAGCAACTCCTGGCGTCGCGGCTCAAGCTGCTTACGTACGGCGCGTTGATTAATGTAATCGATGAAATAATAGAGCGTTAAAAGAAAGACAAATAAACGGCCCCCACCGCTCAGCGCCTCCAGCCAGTCTTTAGAAGCTAACAAAGTGACATGACCAAAGAATGCCAGGAGTGATACCGTAAACGGCATCAGGTACCACCAGAAGACATTACGCAGCAACCAGATTTGATGCTCCACCTGGATCAGTGACTCCTGCACGCTCTTCAGCAGTGGTTCACCCGGCTCACCTGGAGTTTTTGGATGCCGCTTTCGATCCACCAGAATGAACCCGATGACCCAGATCAGAGCTGGCACTGTCAGATACCACGTCCAAGGCAGCGAACTCGTAGCGCCCTTATACATCCAGTAAAACAACATCAGCACTCCCACACTGACTTCGATGACATCTCGACGGAAGATGATCGCTCGGAAATCGCGTTGGTTTCGCTGCACTTCTCTGAGCAGCAGTTCGGCATCGACGGTGACACGCGTCTGAGACGTCTGTGCCTGCCATGCCTGCTGAAATTTGTCAGGTTCCATGAGGTTCCCCATTCATCAAATCACCAAGAGCTTTTTTCGCCCGGTTCAACTTGACACCAACATTGCTCTCAGAGATCCCCAATACTTCGGCCATTTCCCGATAACTCAGTTCGTCAAGGTACAGCAGCACCAACGCCGCATCCGCCTTCGGCAACTGGTTGATGGCCTTGTAGAGTTGCTCAACCGTTTCGAGGTGTTGAGCTTGCTGGGCGCTGTCGATCCCGTCAGGCGAAATGGCCTGCACCTCCAACAACGGTTGTTGTCTTAACCGGTGAGGTTTGTTCTTCCGATGCCAATTCATCGCGGTGTGTAATGCCACACGATA
Source organism: Planctomycetaceae bacterium (assembly GCA_028291565.1). Lineage (GTDB taxonomy): Bacteria > Planctomycetota > Planctomycetia > Planctomycetales > Planctomycetaceae > JAKFVC01. The sequence goes on from JAQGHT010001123.1 coordinate 15,767, forward strand.
AAACCACGTCGCCGGGCTTGCCTGGTGCTTGAAATTCGACACGGACCGCCAGGCTTGGAGCAGAATTTCCTGTGCCAGATCCTGACATTCCTCGCTGGTGACGGTGTAGGCGCGCGCCACCTTCATGACTGACGCCGCGTGGTCATCCAGCCAGTTCATGAAAAGTGACTTTTGATCTTCGTCCTTCAACGCGCTACTTCCTTCCAGAGGTATTGGTAATTCGAACAAGCGTTGACTCACAAAGAGACATTTGGACCCCTGCTCTGGAGGCAGATTTCGATCGTTTGCACGTGCGGTGAAAGTTAGAGCGGTTAAACCTTGAGTGTGCCCGTGCCACTGCTTTGAGGTTGTACTCAATCCCCAAAGCAGTGCTGTTTCGAGCGTGTCTTTGCACTGCTTCCGCCGAGCACAGCGGCAAGCAGTGGCACGAGTCCCTGTTCTCAATGCGGAAGGCGCAAGGTTAAACCGCTATAGCCCAACGGCCTAGAAACTCGTTGAAAAACCGCTCTTGGGACTGATTCCAGGACTCATTTTTTGCGTTTGGCCAATTGTTTGATACCATTCTGAAACAGGACCAATGAATCACATTTGCCGTTCTGATCCACATTGAATGTGATCGTAGCGGCGACGACTTTGTAGAACCAGACGGTTTCCGAACGGGCAAAGACTTGAAAGGATGGTTGACCCGTCAGACCGATCATTAATTTGTCATCTTTGGCCTCGACGGTGAACAGGACACCCGGGGCCAGTTCGTAACGGCCGACGAATTTCTGCAATGCTTCGACCGGCACAGCGATCGGCTTTTCGTCTTTCGGTAATGCTGGCTCCGGGCCTTGCTTGCGTTTGGCAGTTTGTTTAATCCCGTTCTGAAACAGGACCAACGACTCACATTTGCCATTCTTGTCGAGATTGAACGTGATCGTAGCGTCGACCAATTTGGAGAACCAGATTGTTTCTGAGCGAGCAAATACCTGCAGAGCGGGCTGCCCCGTCAGACCGATCATCAATTTGCCGTCCACGACTTCCACAGTAAACACCGCACCCGGGGCCAGTTCGTAACGGCCGACCAGTTTCTGCAACGCTTCAGCTGGCACATTGACAGGCTTCTCGATTTTGCGCGGGACGACCTTCGCCCCGGAAATCATCCGCAAGATGTCAGTTGCCAATTCATCGACCTCCTCCGTGGCAGTATTGGTGATCAGGATCACACCCGTTTTGGTGGCACGGTTGATCAGAATCATCGAGTGGTAGCCGCCCGTTTGACCGTTGTGCCAGTGAGTTCCATCGGGCACCACATGCCAACCAAGCCCAAGTGGCGAGTCGCTTTTGTTGATCGGTTTCTGATGTACAGTCCAGGCCATTTCAATCGCTTGACCCAACTTGTTTTTGGGAGGAGCAAGATTTGCTGCGGCGAACAGCAGCAGGTCGTTGACAGTACTGCGAACGCCTCCCGCGCCAGCCAGCACGGGCAGATCCCAATTGGCCGCGGGTCGACCATCACCTGTATGCCCGGGCGCGAGCCGCGATTGCGATTCTTTATCGATGGTGATTTTCGTACTGGACATCTTCAGTGGCACGGCGATCCGGTTCCGCACCAGGTCCTCGTAAGTCGATTTCGCCTGCCTCGACAACAGGTGACCAAGCAGCCCCTGGCCCAAATTGGAGTACTCGATTTGTTTCCCCGGAACCTGCACGAGCTGGTAATTGCTCAGGAACGCGTACAAGTCCGCATCCAGGTAATCGGCATACGGATTATTAGGGTCGCCAGGCTTCATGTTATCGGGAAGCCTCGGCAGACCCGACACATGAGTCGACAGATCCTGCAGCGTGATGGCGCGGTCACCCTTCGCGGGCATCTTCACATTCGCGGGCAACAGTTCGCCGGCGGGCTGGTCCAACTTGACTTGCCCCTGGACCACTGCATCAGCCAGCAGGATTCCGGTGATGACTTTAGTCGCCGAACCGATTTCGTAAATGGTATCGCCATCAGGAACTCGGCGATCGTCGCGACTCATGCGGCCATATCCGAAGACTTCCCGCTTTCCGTCGAACAGCACGCCGATCGTCATGCCGACGATCATGTCATTGTCGAGATAGGGCTGCACCAGTCGGTCAGTACGCTGCCGCAACGTTTCGACATCCGCGGCAGAGGCCACGCACACCACGCTCAACTCAGTGAAGATCAACAGCCCGATGGCAATCGACAGAGATACGGTCTTCATCGCTTGTTTTTCCTTGTTTATCCTCGAATTTCCCAGGAGCCGGACACGTACTTTCAGTGCTATTGGTCACTCGAACAAGTGTTGACTTACAAAAAAGATCCAAAACTTTGCTTTTTTTGAGGAAGATTTTCCTGCATTGCACCCGCGAAGAAAGACGGCCCAACAGCCTGCGGATCCGCGCCATAATTACTGTCGGCCTCATTGGTCATGAGGCTCCTGCGAGTATTGTCACTCGTCATTTTTCATTTGGGGCGAAAGGACATTTCACAAACTACGAAAGACAAGTGACCAATTCCCAAGTCGACAAATTGCGATGGTCATTGATGCACAGGTCCTGAACGGCAATTGCTGACTGCGTGGTGTGTGACACGCCTGACGCAGAAACGCCCTTTTTTAAACCTTGCTTCGATCGAGCACCCATTGCTGCAATGCTTTTCGTGATCGCATAATCGATGATTCACATCCAGTCGTCCATTTCGAAATGGGGAACTGTTTTGTTACGATTGAGTTGCCCTGTCAATTCGCCTGTCGGCATTTCGCCCTGCCGCTTTGAAAGATCGAAATTCCAGCCTTTGCCAGCCAGCCATTGCAGCCTTATATGCTGAAACTTGGTTAGAGAATTCTCAGTTTGGTGGCGGGAATGGGTTCGCAGAGATCGGAACCAATTCTCGTCGTCTGACTTCGGGAGATACTTATGCAACCGCTCGGAGACGCCATTGGTGGCGCGGCCACAACTGCCTTACTCTGGTTCATACTGAACGCATGGGCCAAAGGGGCCGGCACGGCGATTGTTCGCCAATGGGGATGGCCGCTGAGCGCTTATTGGTTGGTTGCCGCAGTTGGAGCGATCGGCGGCATTTTTGCTGGTTCGCGGAGACGCCGTCAGAAATTTCGACAATCAGCCGTGGCCGCGCGGACGGCAGCTCACCTCGGACTCGCT
>JAQGHT010001133.1 GCA_028291565.1 Planctomycetaceae bacterium
AGGAGCCAAAATCGTTATCGAAGTCTACATGAGGACGCTTCAACCAACGAATGAAATCCGAGCGATTTGCAAATCGAGCTACTTCGGAGAGAGGGGCAATTACTATGATTGCGGTTCCTTCCTGGAGCTCAGGACCGCTCTTCGAGCTGCTTATGCACATTCAGAAGCAGCCAATCCCAAACGCGATGCGGCGATCAAGTTCTTCACTCAACTTGGAGGACACTTTACAAGAAACTTTAACCAGCAACAGGAACGAGACGTTTTCTCTCTGGACCTTCGTTCGATTCCAGTCACCGATCGAGATCTTGAGCAAATTGCGAACCTTAAAGACCTCGATTCACTAGACCTGTTCGCCACGAAATTAACTGATCGAGGAATGAAGGAACTGCCAGGTTTATGGCGTCTCTCATCTCTGGACCTCCACAGCACAGACATCTCGAATGACGGGGTGAATCAGCTTTCCAAATGTGAAAACCTTAAGAACCTTAACTTGGGAAAGACCCACATCTCAGATGAGGGACTCGAAAGTATCTCTCGCTTGCAACATCTGACTGAGCTCGATTTGTCGCAGACCAATGTGACGGTAGGGGGATTGGCATCGCTGATCAACATGCGAGACCTCACTCGACTGAATCTGACGGGAGTTAAGTTGACCACAGACGAAATCCGGGTTTTGTCACAGGATTTACCCAAAGGTTGCGAGATCATCTCGAAATGATGTTCCAAGTCTCGATCAGTTGCCGTCGACCTTACCCCGAGTTCTCTGGGGACGGACAGGTTGAAAACCTGTCCTACTTCCAAAGCTCACAGTACGGAGCCACGTGCCGCTCTGGCGATTTGAGCGGGGGGTGTCTATGCTTACTTCGTGCGGGCCATCAATCGTTCGAATCAGACCGGTCTAGACGGTGAGAATCGGCGTGTCAATCACTGTTGGAAGTTGGTGAGTTACCAGCGACTCCCGACAGTCGTTCTGGAGCTGATCTTGTACGAAAGGTGTGGCGTTTGCACGACTATTTTCATACTTTTACGGAATGGTACAAGGGCTATTACGGATACCCCATCCTGTTTCTAGGAGTCTTCCTGGAAGATGTCGGACTTCCGGTCCCGGGCGAAACGGCCGTCCTGGTCGCGGGATTTGTCGCCAGCTCCGCGGGCGGCGAGCACCTGTACTTACCCGTGGTCATTGCGGTGACGTTTATTGCTGCAATCCTGGGGGACAACCTGGGTTATTGGTTGGGGCAGCACTTCGCACGGCCTCGACTGCAGCGTAGCGAAGGGTTTCTATTTCTGACCCCCGAACGGTTCAAATGGGTCGAGACCTACTTCGAACGGCACGGCAGCCTGGCCGTCTTTTTGTCTCGGTTCATCACTGGACTGCGGGTTGTGTGTGCGATGGCCGCAGGTGCCGCGGGGATGTCCTGGGAAAGATTCGTACTCGCCAATGCCGGTGGAGCCTTGGCCTGGGCGATCGTGATCAGTCTGGCAGGTTACTATTTTGGAAAGAGCTGGAATGCGCTGCACCACTGGCTGGGCTGGGGCGCCTGGATCATACTTGGTGCCATTGCGGTGATCATCGCCCTCCGATACTTCTTGACTCGAAACGCCAAACCTGCGTAACGCGTGACCTGATATATCAGCCCGCCGGTTTTGGTTCTGGAGACGATCATGTCGATATTTGAAAGGTCCTGTGACTGTGAGGAATAAGAATAAAGCCAACCATTGCAGTTACGGATTCTGGCTGGGATGATCCGATCAAACACAGTTGATCGGTAACGAAGCCAGCTTTAACGGCGATCTGAAAGGACATCACAATTCTCCGCATCTTCCGGACACGGGACATGGGGGAATCGTGTAAACGTGAAAGGCATCGACATTGCATTGCTGCGTGATCTAAAAATCGCGGTTGATTCATGGGACGCCCAGGCACTGCAAATTTGGATCTATGGACCGACGTTCAAATAAATGAACATCTCAGGCGAGATCCAGAATTTCTCGGACTTTTCTCGCCAGCGCCTTCGGCGAAAAGGGCTTGTGAATCAAGCTGTCGGACGCGACATGCGCCCCGTGCAGGAAAGCAGTGTCGTCTGCATAGCCGCTCATGAACAAAACACGCAACTCGGGTTGCAACGAACGCAGAATCTCGACCAGTTGGCGACCGCCCATTTCGGGCATGACAATGTCCGTCAACAATAAATCGACTGGTTCCAATTGCCGGGCAGCGAGATCCAGAGCCGCCGTCCCATTGCAGGCTTCCAGGACCAGGTAGCCGTGCGATTCGAGAATCTGCCGCGCAATTTGTCGCACGGCAGTTTCGTCCTCAACCAATAAGACCGTTTCGGTACCTCGATAATCGGTATCCCCCGCGTCCAGCGCATCGTGCGGAACGATGCGGTCGATTTCCGCCGGAAACAGGATTTCAAAGGTCGTTCCCAAGCCCGGTGTACTTTGGACGCGAATTTGTCCACCGCTCTGCTTCACAATCCCATGCACCACTGACAACCCCAACCCCGTGCCCTTGCCAACCGCCTTCGTTGTGAAAAAAGGCTCAAAGATTCTTGATTTCACCTCGTCAGTCATACCACAGCCCGTATCCGAAACACTCAGCCGAACGTAATGGCCAGGCTGTAAATCGAAGGCGTTGGAATGACGATCAGAGGTTAATTCTAAAACGGACGTTTCGATCGTCACTCGCCCGCCGTCCGGCATCGCGTCTCGGGAGTTGACGATCAGATTGATCAGGACTTGATCCATCTGAACAGCATCAGCTTTGACATGATGCAGGAAGGGTGCCAGATTCACTTTCACAACGACATTTTCCCGGATCAGGCGGCGAATCATTGACTCAGCCCGCGCCACCAGTTCATTCAAATTGACCAAGGTCGGCTCAAGAATCTGTTTGCGGCTGAATGCCAACAGCTGCCGCGTCAGTCCGGCGGCCCGACTTCCGGCTTCGCTAATCGCCATGATCGCTTCGTGATTCAAGTCCGTCACCGGCATATCATCCAGCACCAGTTCACAGTAACCCGAAATCACCATCAGCAAATTATTGAAGTCGTGCGCAATGCCCCCCGCGAGTTGTCCCACGGCTTCCATTTTCTGGGCTTGCAGGAACTGCGCTTCGAGCTTTTTGCGTTCGGAGACTTCCCGCACGATGCACGTAAAATAACGGGCGTCTTCGAGTAGAAAATCAGTGACGGTCAACTCGGCAGGAAAACCGGAACCGTCGTGTCGGCGGGTGAAAATTTCCAGGGGCTGGCCATCTGCCCGGGCGGCCATGGACTGGAATTGCTCCGCCAGTTCTTGTGGAGTTCGATCTTGCCCGTACAAGAGCCAGTTGATTTCCTGACCGATCAACTGCTCAGCTGGATATCCGAATAATCTTTCAGTCGCGGGGTTGATTGTCTTGATCACACACGCTTCAGTAATGGTCAGAATCGCATCCGGCACGCTCTTCATGACTGCCCGCAACAGCACTTCAGCCCGGCGCCGCTCGGTCGTTTCAATCGAGAGGATTGAAACTCCTTCCGGAACCGGCTGCATACTCATTTCGAATGTCCCCTTGGACCCGTCCGGAAATACAAAGTCGCTCACCAGCTGCCGCGAAACGCGTTGTGTCATGCAAAACTTCAGCGTGGCAAAGATCTCGGTCGATTCAATTCCAGGATAAACATCAGCAAGTCGGCAACCCAGGAGTTCCTGTTTGGTCCGACGCCCGTTTTTAGCAGCACTTTCGTTCACATAGAGATATCGGTAATCAAAATCGATAATCTGACAGCCTTCGATCATGCTGTCGAAGGTACCACGGAGTCGGGATTCACTGAGCGCGATTGCTTCGGCCGCTTGTCTGCGTTCTGTAATATCTTGATCGGTTCCTTCAATAAGGAGCAGTTTTCCGGTCCCGTCGCGTGTGGCCCTGGACCGGCTGTTGACCCACAACAATTTCCCGTCGGGACGTACAATACGAATCTCGTGTTCAGTCGACTCGGCTCCAGACAGGATCTCCTGAAATCGGGACTCGACCTGTGCCTGATCGTCGGGATGGACGACTCGCAGGAATTCGCGATAACTCGGGGCGATCTTGTCCGGCTCCAGTCCAAATAATCGGAACGTCTCTTCCGACCACCAGACCACATCCGTGGAGGGCTCCCAGGCCCAACTCCCGATTCCGGCGATCCGTTGCGCTTCGGCCAGCCGCTCCTGACTCGATTTCAAAGCGACTTCATTCCGCTTTCTGTCGGTAATCTCCTGGACTGTGCCAACGAACCGCAGCGGCTGACCTTCAGCGTCGTATTCACAATGTCCGAAATTCGAGGCCCAGCGGGTCTCGCCAGAAGAATTGATGAAACGGAATTCCTCTGAGTAGATCGTTCGACTTTCAATGGCACTTTCAGCAGTTCGGAACACACGGTCGGCATCATCGGGATGCAGCAGAGTTCTAATCTCTTCGAGTGTTCCACCAAAATCTTGTTTTCCGATAATCTTGTAACACTCGGGAGACCAATAGACGACACCCGTTCGCAGGTCCCATTCCCAGACGCCCATCCCCGTCGAGGCGATAGCCAGATCGAGTCGATTCGCGGCTTCATGTTCCGCGGCTTTCGCCTGCCGTTCCGCGCCACGCAACTCATGTTGCGCAAGTGCCTGCCGGACGGCCATTCCCAAGCGTCCCAAACGATCTTTGAGTAAATAATCGCTGGCACCACATTGCATGGCCCGGACGGCGACTTCCTCGCCAATCGAGCCGGAGACAATCAGAAAGGGAATATCCAGGCTTTTAGCGCGCAAGATATTAAGTGCCTGCAATGCATCGAATTGAGGCAGATTATAATCACACAAGATGATTTCTGGCGCTGGGTTCAAATGAGCCAGGTATTCGGCCTCTGTCTGGACCCGAGTAATTGCCGGATCAAATCCAGCCTTCCGCAATTCGTGAAGGACAATGCGAACATCAACATCATTGTCTTCGACGACCAGGACCCGTAACTCGGAGTTCGACACAGAACTTAACCTTTCGAGGGCGGGGCTTGATTTACTCGCACAGTTGACAAAACTCGACGACACTGACTGCGACACTAACACAGACGATGTGTTCAACACACGTGCAGTGACAGTTTAACATAGTGCCAGTGATCCTCAACCTTCGGATTAATAACAGCCTTTCCGTTCACACCCAATCGCTTCCTTCCCCCCAAAGGCCCCTGTCAAGCTGTGCGAACACGACAATTTGAGCTTGCCGACTGGTTGCCTTGAAGTTCTCGTCCATGCATGGCATTCGGCGAATCACTGGATCGAGCCCTGCTTGCCAAATCACGAATCGAGCTGGACCGCTCGGAGGGAATCACCTTACAGCTGAATAGCCCTGAGATAGGCGACCAAAGCATAGCACAGCGTGCTCACCGGCGATGTTCCTTTTTTAGGAAATCAGACAGATCCTCGTTCGACTTCGATTCTTACGCCGAATCGGTTACCATGAGAAAACCAGTCGCATGCGTCCTCATTACGCACGCGAACATCTCAATCCACGGTTTCACTTGCTGCAACACCTAGACATACGGAAAATCCCATGTCCGATGAGCCATTAATCGCCGTATTCATCGATTTCGAGAACCTGGCGATCGGCGTTCGTCACATGCAGAGCGGACGATTTCAAATCGAGCTGGTTTTGAAGCGGTTGCTGGAAAAAGGACGTATTGTCTTTAAACGCGCCTATTGCGATTGGCGCAATTACGAAGATTCAATACGCGAATTCCACACCCAAGGTATCGAACTGATCGACATCCCGCAAAGCAAAATGAGCGGCAAGAACAGCGCCGACATTCGCATGGTCGTCGACGCTCTCGATTTGTGTTATTCCAAGCAGCACATCGACATGTTTGCTCTGATCTCGGGCGATAGCGACTTTTCGCCACTCGTTTCAAAATTGAAAGAAAACAACAAACGAGTCGTCGGTTGCGGCGTCAAGAGTTCGACCTCGGACCTGCTAATCGCCAATTGTGACGAATTTATCTACTACGATGATTTGATTCGCGTGGCGAAAAAGACTCAAACGACCGAAGTTCGAGCCAAAGTGGGCACCGTCAACAAGGAAGACAAGAAACAGCAGGCGATCGACCAGGTTTTGGAGGTATTGCACTCGGTCGAGCAGGATTACGATCCACTCTGGGGATCGCTACTGAAGCAAGCAATTCGCCGTGTCTTCCCCGGTTTCAGCGAAGGCTATTTCGGCTACCACAGTTTCTCGGATCTGCTGGAAGACATCGAAGAAATGGGCCTCATTGAACTGGACTATGACGAAACCCGTGGCAACTACAAAGTGCGACCGGCGAAAGAGTCTCGTCCAGGAAAGACCTCCGCCGCCAGCAAACCCGTCAAAGGGGTGAAAGGAACACGATAGAGCCGGCAAACCCGCTTTTCATTGCGACCGGAATCATCGGCGACCATTGATGGATCGCGCCAACGGTGCTTATAATCGGATCTTTCCTTTCCAACCGGAGATCCGCCATGCCTCGCGGGGTCACGTTCGGTCTTACCGCCCTCCTGGTGTCTCTTGTCTGGGCTGTGACGGCTCGGGCTGAAGAACCAGAACCACTGTTTCCGCAATCGATCAATGTCAGTCCGCCGCACATCTCAACGGATGCCTCGGTCAAGTACGATTATGACATCGTCTATGTCCGTGCTCGCCGCGCAGGTGATCGGACTCACAAGCGATTTTACACGGATTTCTCGCAGCCCGTGACGATGGAACCGGGCGCCGATCTAGTGCTGCTCCACCCGGATGGCAAAGAAGAATTGCTGGTTGAAGGGGGGCATGGATCTGTCACAGATCCCGTCGTGTCGTTCGACGGCCAGTGGATCTATTATGTGTTGCTGCATGATCTGGAACAGCACAATCAATGGACTCCCCCCAAGGCGGGAGCCGACATATTCAAAATCCATCTGCCATCGCGCCGGATCGTTCGGCTGACGAATCAGATATTCACGCCAAACACGGGCGCGGCAGACTGGTCCGAGGATTTTTCCCGCGCTTCGAAGGACGAAAAAGCTCACTTCCACTACGGCGTATTCAACATGGGCCCACATCCGCTGCCAGGCGGACGATTGGTGTTTACCAGCAATCGCGACGGATTCCGACCCTCCAAAGGCTATCCGGCCATTTCGCTGCAATTATTCGTCATGGACGACAGTGATCAGGATGTTGATCCACGGGAATCCTATCCCAACAACATCGAAAAGATCGGCCATCTGAATATCGCAGGAGCCTTACATCCGGTCGTGCTGACTGATGGCCGAATTATGTTCAGTAGTCTGGAATCACAAGGCATTCGCAGCGAAATCTCGTGGGGAACCTGGACGATTCATCCCGATGGCACGAACTGGGCACCTTTGATCAGCGCGTTCGACCCTGGTGGAGCTTCGAACGGTTTCCATTTTCAAACGCAATTGTCAGACAATTCGCTCGTGATTGAGGAATATTACAACCAGAACAACAGCGGGTTTGGCGCGTACCTCAAGCTTCCAGTTCAGCCACCTGCAGGATATGCCGCATTCGGCCCGGCGTTCATGCACGACAAACGGAACCAGCCGTTGCGTTTCGGACGTTTCGACAATGGGAAGGGCAAGTATTACCGGATGCCGTTCATGCCCACCGGGGCGATCGCATTGACTCCGTTTGCGCTCAATAATGAAGGTCCCGCCGATCCGTCGGTTCTGACCGATAAGAAATCTCCCGCAGTCGGCAAGGTGACTCATCCCTCCGCCGCCCCGGACAATCATCTGCTGACCATCTGGTCGCCCGGTCCAGCCAACCACCAGTACACATACCTGCCGCAGTTGGATGGAGGTATCTACCTGATCAAGAAAGGCGAGGTCGTTACCGAACCTGGCCAGATGTTGCTGATCAAGAACGATCCGAACTATAACGAGAGCTGGCCGCGCGCGGTTGTTCCCTATCGGCAGATTTATGGGCGGGAAGAACCGGTTAATCTTCCGCGCTTGTCGAACACTGGAGGCAAGTCCAAATTGCTGCCTGCGGGAACTCCATTCGGACTGGTTGGCGCTTCCAGCTTGTATAAACGGGAATCGTATCCCAACGGTGTTGTTCCTGAAGGTCAGGTGACCGCGAAGTATGTCGGAGGCAAAGATCCGTGGCAGGACCTCGATGCCTTCACCAGCCACGGAAATGGAATGCCGCTGGCCTGGCACAACCAGGGAGGCGACGCCGGGCTGTATGAGAATTCAGAAATTCATGCGATTCGCATTCTGGCGATGGAACCCACGACGGATCGTCGGAATGGCCCGAAATCGGGACGGATGTTTTACAGTCACGCACAGGAACGACTGCGGATCCTGGGAGAGATTCCCGTTCGCAAGTTCTTGCACCATGATTCAAAGCAAGCAAAGAGTAAACAGACCGACGACGGCGAACCTGTCGATCCGGACGGGAATCCCGACACAAGTTTCCTGGCTCGAATTCCCGCCGATGTGGCATTCACATTTCAGACGCTTGATCGACACGGACTGTTGCTGAACATGGCGCAAACCTGGCACCAGTTGCGGCCTGGAGAAATCCGGCACGACTGTGGCGGCTGCCATGCGCACAGTCAAAAACCCACCGAGTTTTCAGAGACTTTCGCCGCGAAATCGGAATATCAGCCGTTTGATCTCTCCACGCGTGTTCCCTTGCTGACCACGAAATCCCAGGACGAATCTGGCGGCAAATGGGACGTTGCGAATCAAACAGGGATCCGATATCAAACTGGAATGGCGACAGTCGAATATCTGCGCGACATTCAGCCAATTCTGATTCGAAGTTGCGTCGCCTGTCACTCGAAAAAGTCACCCAATCCGGCAGGCGCGTTGGTGCTCGATGACGACGATACGTTGATTCAACACGATCAAGATGGCAAGTTCCCAGGCACCTACTATCGCCTGGCCCTTGATGAACGTGCGAAATTTGGCCATAAACCGGTCGGCTATGATTCCTGGGGCTATCCACAGGCCTCGCGATATCTTCGCAAATTACAAGCCCGGCGCAGCCTGCTTGTATGGAAGCTGTTCGGTAGACGCCTCGACGGCTTTTCGAATGACACGCATCCCTCGGAATCGAAACCAGGCACTGGCGAACTGGCCCACCTGGGAAAGTCAGTGGAAATCGAGAAGTTCAAGTCCCATCTCGACATCGACTATGTCGGAACCAGCATGCCGCCTCCGGACGCGGTTTCAGCGGGCAAGGTACCGCCTGTAACAGAAGAGGAACGATTGACCATCCTCCGCTGGATCGACCTGGGCTGTCCGATTGACCGCGACTTTTCTCCCGGCAAACCCCACGAACGGGGTTTCGGTTGGATGCTCGATGACCAACGTCCAACGTTGACGGTCACTTTCCCGCAACCGGGAGCCAACCCGCCACTGAACCAGATACTTGTTGGAATGCACGATTTCTATACCGGACTCGATCCACAATCCTTCCAGGTTGTCTCTGATTTCGCGGTCGCTGGTAAGGCGGCCGGCGAAAACCTGGCCGGACAATTCCGCGAATTGTCGCCCGGCATCTGGTCCCTGACTCTGAGCGAACCATTGATCAAGTTACCGGCAGGAAGACTGACGGTCTCAGTCAAGGACCATCAGGGAAATGAAACACGGATCCTGCGGAAGTTTTCCGTGAGTCAATAGCTTCAGCACAATACCATCTGTTAGCACTACCACTTGGCATTTCAGAGAGGGCACCTCATGTTGCGTTGTTCGATCGCCAGACTTTCACTTGTCCTGGTCCTTCTCGGCACGACGTCGCTGACCGACGTAAGAGCGGCTGAACCAGCGGCAGGCAGCGTCGCGGAACGGCTGGCCAAGACGCGTACGGACTTGAAGAGCGACGATGTCGCAATACGCCGCGCCGCAATCGGTTCATTGGTCCATTCCGATCTTTCCACCATGATGGCTGCCGAGATGCAAGCGATGTTGACCGATCGTGACGGCGACGTCCGCGCGGTAGCGGCCACAGCAACGGGAAACCTGGGGATTGCGGCCCTGCCCGCGATTCCCCAACTGACGAAACAACTCAAAAGTGATCCGCAGAAAGAAGCGCGTGAGACTGCCGCACGGGCCTTGGGACGGATCGGTAAAGCCGCGCCAAAAGATCGGAGCATGGTTGAACCGCTCACCGTCGCGGCTAAAGAGGATGCCGATCCAGTGACTCGCGTCGTAGCTTTGGGCGCGTTGGCGATGATCGACGTCGCCCTCGCAGATCAGATCTTGGCTTTAAGGAAATTCCTGCACCACGATGAAGCATTGGTTCGGATGAAAGCATCACACGCGTTGGGAATGATTGGCTTGCCCGCGAAAGCCGCAGCACCTGAAATCGTGAAGGTCCTCGAGCTCGAAACGGACCACCACCGTTTGGGCTACGTGGCCCGGGCACTGGGTAACACCGGAGACCCGACATCGCTCGACGCACTGTATGCCGCGCTGAAAAAAGAAACAGACGCGGGGGCCCAAGGCGAAATTCGCGGCGCCATCAATCGATTGGGCGGTAAGCTTCCGAAATAGTTTCGGAGATCGATCCCCTGACGGCAGCGTCAAGGCGTGTGAAGTCATGGGACAGGTTTTCAACATGTCCGTCCTCTTCAGGCGGATAGGTTGAAAACCTGTCCTATTTTTTCTTCGCAGACTCTTTGTCTGGAATTCCCGAACGAAAAGCCTGTGACGCACTGGGGCCTGCATGCGACCAATCACTTCTTGGCAACAGTCACGGTTTGCGACAGCGTGGCCGCGAGCCCTTGAGCATCTTGCAATTGGATTTGAATCGCCCGAGAGGTTCGCTTCAGCCCCGTTCCAGAGGTCGCGAACGTGACTTCGCGCAAGAATGATTGGATTTGGGATGCTGTCGCGGATGGCAACAATTGAATGTGGATTTCCAGGTGGTTTGACGTAATGGGTTGACTGGTGATCGTGCCGATCGTTGACAGTCCATTCAACTTGATCACATCGGGAGTCGTGAAGGTCGTCACGCCCTTCTTCTTTTTGGCAGCCGTGACAGCATTCATCGTCAAAACAAGCTGCCCCCCTCCGACACCAAAAGCTGCCGTCGTATCGGGATCAACGGCCCCTACGTTCGGCAGGATCGTAACCGGAGTCTTGGCCTTGCCATGGAAAGTGCCTGCGGCGCCGCCCGCGATCAATTGCGGAGGCTCGTTGAGATTGGTCACATTGATCTGGAACACCTGATCCAAAGACAAGCCCAGTTGATCTGTAGTGCGGACGCGAACGGAGAGACTGGGCTGTGTTTCGAAATCAAAACTGGCGGTGGTCTTCAGCTGATTGCCGACAATCGTAAACGAACCGTTGTTTGTACTCCCGGCCCCCGTCACGAGACTATACGTGGCGGTATCGCCCGCATCAGGGTCGATCGTGGAAAACGTCCCCACTGCCGTGCCATTCGATGAATTCTCGGCCACGGAATTGCCCGTCAAATTGAGATTCACAGGCGCCTCATTGACATTTGTTACCAAAATCGTGAAGACTTCTTCGCCAGTCAGAGTTTGATCGTCAGTGACCAGCAGTCGGATCGAATAACTCGATTTGGTCTCAAAATCAAAGACTTGAGCCGTCTGCAATTGATTGCCGACGATGTTGAACGCGGCGTTATCCGTGCTTCCTGTTCCGGATACCAGAACGAAGGACAAATTGCTCCCTCCGATCGCGGAAAGCGTTCCCACAACCGTCCCAACGGGCTGATTTTCGTTGACGGTCGTAGACGACAAAACGGGCAGAAGGTCATCGTTGAGAATTGTGCCATCCGCAGTCGATAAGCCGAGAGTCACTCCCGTCGAGGGATTACTCAAGGTCACCGTAAAGCCTTCATCGGGCTCGGAAATCGTGTCGCCGGTGACATTCACAGTGATCACCTGTGTCATCTGGCCAGCGGCAAAGTTCACGGTTCCAGAGGGGAGCGAGCCCCCAAAGTCATTCGCGTCGGCCCCGTTGACCTGGCTGCCTGTCACGTCATAATTGACACTGGCAGTTCCACTTGTGGCACCCACCCGAGTCAAAGTGAACGTGAATCCGGTAACTCCCGACCGGCCCTCGCTCTGAATGGCATTGAGCGGCGAAATCGAGACAGTGGAATCATCATTAAGGATGGTCTCCGTCGCAGTGTCAGTCCCCAATGTCACGCCCGCTGAGGGATTGGTCAAGGTCACCAGGAAGCCTTCATCTAATTCGACAACACTGTCGCCACTGACATTCACGGTGATCGTCTGGGTCGACTGGCCCACGGCAAAATTGACGGTCCCGGCGGGGAACGTGCCCCCGAAATCATTCGCGTCGGCGCCGTCAACCTG
>JAQGHT010001139.1 GCA_028291565.1 Planctomycetaceae bacterium
AGAATCGGGATTTAGAGAACCACCACTTGTTTTCGAGTCCAGCAAGCGGGCTCGATCGGCGGCAAATCGAGCTTTGATTGAAGCGGGCTGAGCTTCTGCGACAGCCAGAACTTTTTCCGCGATCCCAACCAGCATCTTAGCCTGATCCATCGGCAGCGGGCCATCTGGTTGCTTTCCAGGTGTTGGCCCCGCGTCAGCCAGTACGACCGATGCCGGCAAATCATTCAATTCGAACGCCTGAAATTCCGTAGTCGCATCATAGGTGATCAACTGCAGAGACCCCTGCTGCCTGGGAATCGGCAATCGATAGGCAATCGAATGCTGGCCATCGACGAGCACATTCACCAGCGACCCACGGACTCTCAAGATCAATTCGTGGGGTTGATTGAGTTCCACCGGCCGAGCCTGTGCGCCTTCGGACGGATAAACATAGTCAGCGCCCTTTTTATACGCGACTTGTGACTTGGGTCCGCCGGCATAAGAACTGAGATAAACGATGACCTCATTCCCCTGCGCTGTCCCGTCGAACGTCAGTCCGACCGATTTCCACATCTCGCCACCTGTCGGCCGGTATTTCAGCTTAACCTCAAAGTCGACCGGCGGAATTCGCTTCAGTCGCAATGCTGAGCGTGTGGCTCCATCTTTCGCCTGAATGAGACTGTAGTTTGAGTAATACCATTCCCCTTCCAGCATCTCCCAAATCTCGGGATTCCAGGCGGCAAAATCGTCGCGAATGATGGTTCCAGATTCACCCGTTTTGACCGCGGCACCTGGGCGAGCCAGTTTGGCCACTGCGAGAGCCTCGGCCTGCTCAGATTCCACTAGCTTCTTTTTTGCCACTTCCAATGCCAGACGTGCGTCTGCGATGCGCTGTTCAGTGGCCTTCAGAGAGGCCTCGACGACGAAGCCACGCAACCCCGGCTGGTACGCCTCGGCTGGCAACATCACAGGCACAACTTTGAACTCACCAAGCGAAAGAAATGCCGGCACGGCAGGCTCGATGGTCCGGCTTTTATCCGGATTGCGATCATCACCCCGAATATGAACAAAGGTCTTCGCATCCAGATTGCAGTCGAAACCGCGGGGAATTCCATCCTTCTCGAAATCCAATTCACCTGGTACGAGATCCGTGCGAACTTGATAGGGTTCAAACAGAGCACGAATCTGGAAGTATTCCACCTGCGAGAAGGGATCATACTTGTGATCGTGACACTTTGCGCAATTGAACGTCAGTCCCAGCATGGCTTTGGACGTGTGTTCGACAGTCTCATCGAGCCAGCTCGAACGATTGAATTTGAAGTACTGCCGCGCCAGAAAACCCGACGCCCGCAGTTTGTCCAGATCATTGGGATACAACTCATCAGCCGCAAGCATTTCGCGGAGCATCTGGTCATAACCTGTGTCGGCATTCAACGATTCGATAATCCAATCGCGCCAATGCCAGATGTGCTTCTGCGAATTACGAACTTCGGCCCCCAGTCCCCACCAGTCACTGTACCGCCAGATGTCCATCCAATGCCGGCCCCAACGTTCGCCATATTGGGGACTGTCGAGCAATCGTGTGACGACCTTGTCATAGGCCTCGGCAGATTGATCCGCAACGAAGGCGTCCATTTCCGCGACCGTGGGGGGCAGACCCACAAGGTCAAGCGAAACGCGCCGCAACCAGATCCGTCGATCGGCGGCACGTTGCGGAGTCAGTCCGCGTTTCTGGTATTCAGCTGCGATAAATGCATCAATCGGATTCTTGACCCAATCCTGATTCGCAACGATTGGCACGGCCGGCCGCACCGGCGACTTAAAGGCCCAGTGATCGTGAGGATCACGTTCTGGCTTCTCATCCACCGGCGCCTTGGCCCCTTGTGCCACCCACGCTTTGAGGGCGGCAATTTCCGCCGGCTTAAGGGGCTCACCTTCTGGCGGCATCCGCTCGGATTCTTCTGTCGCAGAGATTCGCTGCAACAGCGGACTGGCTTCAAGATCACCGGCCTTGATCGCAGGCCCGCTCTCTCCGCCTCGAATCGCAAACGCAGCCGTGTCCAGCCGTAGTCCCGCCTGCTGTTTGAGGACTCCATGGCAAGCAAAGCAACGGGCCTGCAAGACGGGTTTGATCTGCCTCGCGTAATCAACCGAGTCTTCCGCATGCGTCCTGTTGACGAGCAGCAGGCCTGCCAACAAAAGTCCCCAAGACTTCATGTAGTCCGTCCCCTCAAACCGCGGATGCGAAATTCCATTCGGTCAATCGTCGCGCGAACGGATTGACCGACTCCAGTATGACCCATCGGAGTTCACAATTCCATTCCACGCGGTTTTCATCCTGCAAATCCGTCGAATTCGAGCGATGTTTGAGGCGTCAGGGATGACAGGTCCGGCAAAATGAACCATGTCACCGATTGATTCCTACTAGATTTAGAATGAGAATTGAAAGCCCAGTCTACATACCCAATCCCGGCGAACTGAGCCTACTTTTCCCTGTGCGATTCCGATAAAATTCAAATTGTCATCGTTGTTTTGCCGCATCGGCAAGTCGTAGCCAAAATGCGTGAGAAATTGCGGTTCGCCCAGATGTCAATTCCAGACAAGCAAAAACTCAGTTGCTTTCAAATCGTTCCACCCACTTCCGAGTTTGGTGAGGTTCGAATTGCAATCGACGCAGCAGTCACAAGATCCAACTTCGTAACAAATTCGTCGAATCTATTGCCTCCGAGTGGACGAACATTTCGAGAAACGTTGATGGGCGAACTCGCCCAAGCGGATTGCGTAATCGCCGATCTCACGAGCCAGAATCGGAACACTCACTTCGAACTTGGTCTGGCCGTTGCGATGGGAAAGCCCGTGTTTCTCATCGTGAGAGCAGATGCCGTCGATCAAATTCCCTTTTATTTTCGTGAATTTCGGATCAAAACATACACAAATGCACCGAAATCACTTGATCGGTTTTCTGAGCAACTGACTGCGGTGTTATCCGATTTTCGACATTCGCCTCGAAAGTCCCAATTTATTTCAGGAAGTCGAATTTCGACACCGTTCTTCGTCGATTGGGAGAAGCTTAGTCGGACCGAATCGGAAAACCTCTGCCGCGAATTATTGAGCCAAATGGGGTTCACGAGGGTCAATTGGTATAAAGAATCGAAAGAGATCGATCTGATTGCTGAGTATCCCAGAAAAGATCCCGATGGTTTCGAGTATCGAGAATTATGGCTGGTAGCTATGGGGCGAAATTCATCGATTGATAATCTTCTGAGAACGATCGCCGGAAACGAACCCGAGGAGTTCTTACGTCACTTGTTACGGGGGGACGCACGATTCGAGAGAATGTGGTCGCGAGATGGCACAATTACCGTAACTTTGCTGCTAATCGCCTTGGAGGGCGGTCCACATCTAAAGGACGTCGAAATGCTAGGCAATCGAATCACTGCAAGAAGTCAAATGAGAGGCATTTCACTTGGCCTCCGCCTACGATTATGGGATCGTGACTACCTGACCGGACTTGTACATCAATTCCCTAATATCGGATACAAGTATTTCTCTGACGAAGCTCGTTTGGTATCCACAACTCGCAAAGGGTATGAGGAACTATACCAGGA
>JAQGHT010001151.1 GCA_028291565.1 Planctomycetaceae bacterium
TGATGTCCGGGAAGATCTGCCATCGAAGAGCCCGTGGAGACTCGGGGTTCACCTGGGAATTGATCCCATCAACGTGAACGTCTGCAAATTCCGCATTTCGAATATCGCGCGATACGTCATCGCATTCAAACCAGACTATGCCTACAAGCGGGACAAAGCGACCGTGTTTCTTTCAGATCCCAAGTGAATTGAGAAAAATAAGTGCCTGCGGCGACCTTGACACGCCCCTCAAAAAACACAGCCCAGTTTGTCCTGTGTATCCTGCGTTTTATCGGCGTGTTCAGAGCTGAGAATTCGTGGCTCGCTCAAATGTCGATGACCTTCGGATCAAAGGAATTTCCGTGGATCAAAATACGCGAGAAACATTGATACGACTGGCTAATCCAACAATTGCAAATCCAATCGCCGAGTTGGTTCTCGAAATTGAGTTCCCAGACGGGCGTCGGGAAGTCCAGCATTGTCGAATTGGTTGTCCGGAGCAAATCGGCGAATTCATAGTTTGCTCTGTACAGGGCATCGGCCCGGTCCCTTTATCGTCGCCCGCGGTAACTGAGAATTCGTTTCAATCTCTGAATATGGCGATCAAAGGAATGCAGCACGATCTTAATCGATTCGTCCAGCGACACTCTTGCCAACTGGCATTGTGTGGCAGTCCAATCACTCTGGCTGAGCTGAACGAACTCTTTTTCTTAGACGGTTATTTGGAGAAAATCGACCAGCGGATCAAAGCGAGTTTCAGTCCAGATAACTGCAGGAGTCGACATTCCGATGGCGGCGAGAAGCTCGATTGATGACCGACTGCGTGAAGTCCAGAGACTGCGGCAGGAAACCGATCCGGCGCTCCTGCAGAAAGGCGTTTCGCGCGCACTGAAGGATCGCGCCAATCTTGTTGTCGCCGATGCCGCGAAGATTGTTCGGGAATTGGAACTGATAGGTTTCGAAACGGAACTCCTGGAAGCCTGGAAACGGATGTTGGTGAACCCGGTCAAAGCGGATCCCGGATGCTCTGCGAAGACGGCGATTATCGAGGCACTTGGGCAGTTAGAATACGACGAACCGGACTTCTATTTGAAAGGAATTCGCTACGAACAACAGGAACCTGCCTGGGGCGGAAGCGAAGACACTGCCGTGAATGTTCGCGGCGCATCCGCCTTCGCCATTGCTCGTTCGCGGTGGATGGGAATCGTTCCACGGCTGACAACTCTGGTCAATTTGGCACTCCATTTTGGGAATAGCCGGTCTCGAGTCTTCGCCGCCCAAGCCATGGCGGACACCAGGCGTGAGGAAGCAATTCCTATTCTCCGATTAATGCTGGGCCTGAGTGAATCCAATTCTGAAGTCATGGGGGCTTGCATGACTGGCTTGCTGGCTTTGGCGCCGCAGGATTATGTACCGCTCGTCGCGGCCTACTTAGATTCTGAGACTGAAGACGTGGTTCTTGAAGCGGCCGCGGCATTGGGCACATGTTCCCGTCCGGAAGCTGTCGCGGCATTGATTGCGGCATGGAATCGCGGTGCTGATCCCGAATTGCAGGAATCGCTGCTGATCAGCATGGGCTTGTCACGTGAACCAGCGGGATTCGATTTTCTGACGTCGCTGATCAAATCAAATACTCGGGACTCTGAAATCGACTTGAATGCTATGAAACAGCTGTGTGTTTATCCGGATTTATGCCAAAAGGTCAGAGACGCCGTGCTGCAGTCCAGAAGTCCACTCCTTCAAGGTCTGTTCGAACGCCGCTATGGAAAATAAGGAGTCGTAAGAGATTCAACCGTTTTGGACTCTGAGTGTTGTTTCGCCCGCGATCGCATGTTTTGAAGTTGCGCTATTTTGAGGCGGTGCGGACAAGCGTACCGTCCAAGAATCTCGCCACCACTGACCCCGCGTCAGTGGAGCGCTGACTGGCCAGCTAAAACAAAAGAATTGAAGAGTTTCTCAACGCTCATGTCTGGTTTGCCCCTCTGCCACCGCGACAGTACGCTCAATCATCAGAAGACGGTTGGTTCGCGGCGGCAGAGGGGCAAACCAGACCACACGTTGAGCAAGCGTTTTTACGGGGATTTGATTTAGCCTGCTAGTCAGCGCTCCACCGACACGGGGTCGGCGGTGGCGTAGCGCCACGAAAATATCGCAACTTCACAACTCGCATGCGACTTATCATAAGTGTTATTGGCCTATGAACTGTACCGAAATCACAGAGCTTCCTGACGGTGAAATCGTATATGTTCATGGCGCCCTCGTCAGCGCTCTCGCCACGCTGCTGGATTCCTCGGTACCTTGGGTCTGGATTCTGGGGCACCGCCCGAACATGGTGGTTCAATGGTGGAACGCGACAGTCCCTTTGAATGTGAAGGGCGCGGTGATTTCTGGTTCCGTTCGAGATTTACGTCTCGACCTGCAAATGCCAACTCAGGACTTTATCTCATGTGCCGAAGAATTCGACGACCACGGTTTGGTGTTGATTCAAAGCTATCGACAGATGCCCGATACACTGGACCTGGAACGGATTCCGGATTGGCATCAGAAAGACGTCTTGATTCAAAATGGCGCGACAATGAGAATCTACCTGCCCCATGCAGTCGAGACAGCGCGGGTCCAGTGCTTCACAAAAGGTTATCTGGCAACCGTTATTGGCAGATAGGAAGTCGTTAGGAAATTCATGCGAATTACGAACTTTCCATTCGAATTCGGTGGCGAGGTGCACTCGGGCTGGCTTCCGCCGAACGCGGCAATCCCGCTCCCGACACCGATTCAGCACGTACTGCTCGATATTGAGATCCAATTCGATGGCTTTGGATACCTCTTGCTATACTCCTCGCAGGACGGTTCGATATCTGGTGACACCTGGCATCAGACAATGGCGGAAGCACAGCAAGCCGCGACACAAAATTTCGGCGTGCAGCTATTGGAATGGCAGCAGGACTCAAGCTATTGACGGCTGGCGATTTCCCATAAAGTGCTGACCATCGTGATCGAGGAAGGCAAAACGTTGCCGAAGTATGGCGAACTCTATCCTCAAGTCCATTTTACAGCGGAAAAGTCGTGGCCAGAGAAGAACAAGGACGTGTCGACAGGCCTGGCGAGGTTGATCGAACACATCAAGACCAATGCCGATTCGATCAAAGAGCAGCGTAAGAAAAAAAGGCTTGAAAATAACAACTAGAGCGGTTTCACTTTGCAACTGCTCGGCAATGTGTTCGCATGTTTTATTCTCCCCTCGCCCTGGTACGCCGAGGGGAGGGAGGCAAGCGCAAGGCGAAACATGACTGTCGCTGGAACAATTTCGATAAAGTCCCCTTTTGTCCAGATCACAGGAATTGACCGTGGAAAACATCCAATTTCAGTCTGCGCTTGATGTCGAAGCCGGGAAGGTTCGCGAAGCAAAGGACGAAATCACCGACCTGCGTTCGGAAGTCAATCGACTTCGAATGATTTGCGAAGGGATGTGGACACTCATCAAAACACGGCTCGGAGTCGCAGACGACGAATTGGCCAATTTAGTCAATCAAATTGACCTGCGTGACGGGAAACTTGACGGCAAGTCCATGAAACCACCTCAGGTCTGCACGAAGTGTTCCCGTGTTGTCTCAAGTCGAACTTCCCTGTGTTTGTACTGCGGCACGCAGAACCCCAAAACGGCTCTGTTCTAAAGCAGGATGAAAACTCTTTCCATCGAACATTCGCATCACGTCATCAATCCATTTGCCTTCTCAACCTGCAGGAGTTTTCCATGCTCAACTTCAGATCGCACCGGATTGCAGTATTCGCATGCAGCCTGACAATTGCGTTGCTCGTCACTGGCCTCCACAGTGAAGATCAGGACCTGCCAAAATTGAACCGCATGGTATTAAAATTCGCCGAAGTCCATCTTGGCAAACAGGTGGGAGATGGTGAATGCTGGACCCTGGCGGCCGAGGCTTTAGCGGATGCGGGAGCGCAACAGCCGGGCATTGACGATATTCCTGTGTATGAATTTGGTGACAAGTTGAAAGCCGGCGAGACGATTTTTCCCGGTGACGTGGTGCAGTTCGAAAAGGTCAAGTTCATCCGCAAGACTAAGAAGGGAACGATCGAACAAACGATGCCGCAGCACACTGCGATTGTCGCCAAAGTGGAAGAAAAAAAGATCACATTGCTGCATCAGAACTTCGCCGGCAAGCTGACAGTGGAGACCGCGACGATTCACCTGGATGATCGCAAAGAAGGAACCATCGAGTTTTACCGCCCAAAACTGAAGAAGTAGAGTCTTGCGAAAACTCACAGTTGTTCGCAAATCGCCCTGTATGTATTGAAAAGTTGTCATTCGAGCCTAAACAGGCAGATACATGACTATCCGCACGTTCTTAGAACGACTTCAGAACAAACAGGTGAATAATCTGATCTATTCTGCAAATGGTTTGGCGGGACTGATCAGCGTTTGGAAGCACGAAGAGTCGTTCGTTCTCACTTGGGAAGAGTGCCCTTCAGGAGAACAATATGATGAATCGCTGTATACGAGAAATGAACGTCTCGTCTTTTGGTCAATTGACGAAATATTAGGGTTTCTCGCGACAAATGATCTAAAAGCGGAGTCGTTCACGCCGTAACGCACTACGGACTGGTCGGGCAGCGTCAGTGGCTCGGCATCTTCAAGCAGATTTTCTGGCCAGGGACTTGCTCGCCCCGGTATAGAGCAACTCAGAGTCCGCGGAAGGACATAGCACTAATTCACGAAAATCGGGTGGTCTACCTAACTTCAATCACATGGATGCCATTGCAAGAATCGACAAGGTTGCTGTTGAGTTGGACGCTTGATTTTCTCTCATGAAAATGAAGATCACCGATGTCTCGGCGAAACACACTTCGGACCAGTGAAAAGGTGAGAAAACACGTTTTCCGTGCTGATGAAGATAGGACTGATGGGAATTGATCAACGGTTTACTATCGATTTGTGTTGCCAGTTGCTGGATGCGTCGGTGCAAGAATGGCAATGTAGCCCTTCGCAGTTTTTTGATCATTCTGTCGAACAGACAATCGCGGAAAACGATTGGTCGTGTAAGCTGCTCTGGCGGTATTTGACCATCAGCGATTATGCGGCTTGTCATGGCTATAAAGAGTTCAGGTCGTGTCAGATTACGATTCGTGATCTGCAAACGGGTGAGGGCCGGCGACTTAAAGAGGAACGATGGAACACGCACAGCATGATCAGTGATTGGAAGATACAGGATGAGTTTCCGATCTTGACCCAATTGATTCTTGAAGTAACGGAAGAAAACTTGAATCGCGTCCAAGTCGTCAAAATGTCAACGGTCGACGGCAACGTGAAGCTGTTGACACATCGTCGCTTTTCACTTGACGATGCTGAGGATATTGGAGAATCTCTGCGTCCCGTCGAAACTGGCGGAGAATGAAACAGGGGAACATAAGACGGGTTCCGCCCCTTTCCATAGCCTTCATCCAGATCATCGCCGAACGTGTGATGGATCTCTTGCGTCCTCTGAACCAAGCGCAACTGGTCAAACGTGAAGGAACCGTAAAGTCGGGACGGAACTTCAGGACTTGATTCTGATGAGATCCCTGCATTAGACAATTCGCGGCAACCAGCGACTCTAACTACTTAGACTGTTCATCGAGCTCGTTTATTGGCACAGCTCATTGTCGTTCGGGGATCCGAATTTTGCTTGAGAAACGCTCATGAAATCAATTTTTTGGCTGTTTACCGTTTTGTGTTTCGGATGGTCCAGCGCCGCTCGTGCGGACGCCTTGGTGCAGAACCTGCCCGCCGACGGTTCGTGGATCAGCTTTCATGTGATTCTGAAGGTCGAAGACCAGGAAGTTCGGGCCGTCTGGTCCATCCGGTCTGTCGGCGTGAAGACCGTCGATGGTGTACCCTGTCGCTGGATTGAACTGGAAAGCGTGGAGGGCCCAAAGCACATGATCTTCAAGCTGCAGATTCCGGAGAAGGAATTCGGTAAAGGGAAAAATCCGTTGGGTAGTGCCCGGAAAGTCTGGGCCAAATTCCCGGGTGACGCTCCTGCAAAAGAGTACTCCAACCTGGCCGAAGTCGACCTTCCGCTTTCAATCATCATTGAAGGCCCCACGGCCGACATCAAACGGCGGGCTGACAAAGAACCAATCAAATGGCAGAATGGCCAGTTTGATAGCGATGTTTTTGAAGGCGTGCATCGCAAAGAACTGTTCGGTTCGAAATATGAGCTGACTCACGTCGTCTGGAAGCACGCGGACGTCCCGTTTGGCGTCACTGCCATGAAGCAGACGCTGAAGATGCAATTCGGAGAACAGTCACGACTGGGGAAACTCGACATGTCCCTGAAGGAGTTTGGCAAAGACGCCAAGAGCGCGTTACCGCAAGTGCAGTAGGTTTCCCACACAATACGTGCTGTTGAACGGCCCTGGAGTGCGGTGGCTCGACACCGCCCTCCATTCGTTTGAAATGGCGACTACCGGAGTTCAAGACAGTGTTCTTCCAACTCGAAGATGTTGCGGTTCGGCTTTTGAATGATCAACATCTCCATTCCAGTAAATGGGCGCGATTCGCAGTAACTGGTGTGGATCTTTAGTCGGCAGCAGGTCCAGACTCAGTCGCGCAAGCAAGAGTCTTATGACTTTCAGCGACGAGGAAAGTGCATCCGAGATATTGTCTGTACCACTTCGCGCTCTAAGGTGCAAAACTTTGCTTGGGCTGTTGTTCATGCCCGGTCCAGATCCGTAATGTGCCGTCGCTACCGGTTGCGAGGACCGAGCGGCCGTCTGGTGTCACGGCGACTGAGAACTGATAGCCCTTGGAACCCGCGTAGGTCAAAATGTCGCTCTCGCTCGTCGTTCGATGCAGCCGGACCGTGCCGTCGCCACACGCGGCGAGAATTTGCTCACTTTCGCCGATAAACGCGACCGACGTCACTTCTCGTTTGTAAGCACCAATCCGGTAGGTCGTCCCCTTCATCGTGCGTAACGGCAGTCCAGTTTCGGTGTCCCACAATTTGAGGACATTGTCGGAGCCGCCGCTGATCAACATCTTGCCGTCGGCTTTCCAGCCAAGGGTCAGGACTTGCCCGGTATGTCCCGCAATCCGGTGCTTCATCGCGCCAGTTTGAGTCTCAAAGATCTTGATGAAACGATCTCCCGCAGCGGATGCCAGTTGCTTGCCATCGGGCGAGAAGCGGACCGCGAATACGGTTTCAGTATGAGCATCCGGAAATTGGCGAATCAAGCGTCCATCCGCCACATTCCAAATCTTGAGTTCGCCTGATCGAGACGGGATGCCGCCGCCCGTCGCGAGCCACTGGCCGTCACGGCTGAAGTCCACTGTCAACACTCGGTCGACGAGTCCGTCGGCAGGGCTGGCTCCGCCAATCACACGCTCGAGTCGCCATTCGACTGGCGCATTCCAGATCAGTGCACGCCGGTCGGCCGATCCCGTGATCAATTGGCCCGCCGACGTGCTGCAGATGGAGTGAACAGCACCTTGATGGTCGGCATGTGACTCAGTTGAGCTACCGACTTCCGCATCAAAAACATGCACGACACCCGTTTCGCAACCCAGAGCCAGGCGGCGACCGTCTGCCGTAAATCCCAGCGATCGAATCACCAGAATGGCGGCTTTGGCCGCACTGCTTGCCGTGACTTTGGCGGCTTCCTGCTGCTTAAGCAATTCTTCGCGGACCCGGACAGCTTGCTCCGCGTCGGCGAGTTCCTTGGATGTCCGTTCAGAGATCGCTTTGGCTCGGTCAATGACTGTCATTGCGACAGTCACGGCGGTCTCAGAATCCGCGAGAGCTTTTTGTGCTGCTTCGACTTTGTCCTTTTCCGCCTGGACCTTCTCCAGGGCCGCTTTCTTTTCGTCTCGGACTTTCTGGACTTTGACGAGTTCCTCTTCCGCCTTTTTGACGTCCTCTTTCCGCACGCCGGCAATTCGGATCAGCCCCTCGTAGTTCTTCAGATCCTGTTGAGCCAGCGAAATTGCGGTTTTCGTGAAGGTGATTTCGGCATCCATTTTCGCCAAGTTCAGAGCCAGTCGCGGGTCGACATTCAGTTGTGCGATCGTCTTCCCATCGCCACTCCACAACATCGCACTTGCCGTTCCGGCCGACGCAATCCGCTGTCCATCAGAACTGACCGCCAACGCCACGACCGGTCCGTCGTTCTTGAACTCGTTTAATTGTTTTCCCGTTTCGATTTGCCAGCGACGAACCAGACCATCTTGACCGCCAGACAGGAATTCATCGACCTTCACGGTCAACGGTGCGAGCACGGTGATTGCGGCACCGTGGGCCTTGATCTCCTGGCGTGGCTTTGCGAGTTCACCCGTAGATTCGCGAACAGCTTTCGCATCCCAGATGCGAGCGATCCCGTCCTGTCCGCCAGTCACTAAAGTCGCGCCCTGATTGATCAGAATCATCGCCGTAATCGGAGCTGACGTGATCATACCCTTGCCGATCGGTTGGCCGTCACCGACATTCCACGCTCGTAGGGATTTATCGAGACCACTCGAAAAGAGGGTCGACGCATCGGGTGAAAAGGCGACGCCAGTGACTGCCGCTTGATGAGCAGGGAAGACTCGGATTTCCTTGCCAGTACTGATGTCCCAGAGATGAATCCGTCCCCGTTCGTCGCCAGTCGCGGCCCAGCGAGCATCTGAGCTCACAGCCATTGTTCGGACCTCGGCGTCGTGAATCCACTCGGCGGCACGAGACACCCTCGGCCGTCCCCAGAGTTTGACTTCTTGGTAACTGCCGGAAGCCAACACGTTGCCGGTCGGATCGAAGGCCAGACACCGCACCAGATCCCGGTGCGCGGCATCAGCACGACCGTCATTCGGCGTACTGTTCAACGTCGGATCGACTAACGTGGGATCGATCAACCTCGTGATTTGCCTGGCGGATGGCAGGTGAATCACGATCAGCCGATTCCCACGACTCGTTACTGCGAATTGACCATCGGCAGTTACCGCCGAGGCCATTGCCGGCTGATATCCTCCTGGTAACGACTGCCAGCGAATACTCTGCGAGGCGGGTAGCGCGCCGGTTGCTCCCTGATCAATCCAGAGCTTGATCAGCCCCAATTGTGCCGGAGTCAGCGGCTTCGCACCGACTGTGTTTTCCGGCGGCGGCATGATCGAGTCGACTTGATGCGCAGCGGCTTTCAGCAGCAGACTGTCGCCACTTTTTCCTGCGATCACGGCTGGACCGAGATCCCCTCCTTTAAGTATCGACTGCGGAGTCTCGAGAACGAGTCCGCCGCTGGCCTTCTTTTCATGATGACAGGCGACACAATTCGCGCGCAAGAGCGGCGCGATCTCCGTTCCGAAATCCACCGGATTGGTACGTGACGGAATCTCGATGCTGATCGCATTCGCAGCCGCACAATTCGAGCCTGCGAACAACGAACAAGCGACAAAAGCCAGGAGGCGAGGTGTGATCGAAGTCATCAAAGGATCTCTTGAATTGGTTCCCCATAGTTCACGATCTGGACCGGTCGATTCGCTTCATTCAGATAGCTCTTCGTATAGTCAATTCCCAACTGGTGATACATGGTGGCGTAGACATCCTGAATACTGATGGGCCGTTCCTTCGGCAGTTCGCCGAGGGAATCGCTGGTACCAAGAATCACCCCGCGCTTAATGCCGCCACCAACCATGACCGTCGTGTAACACGTCGGCCAATGATCACGGCCTGCCTTGGCGTTGATTCGCGGAGTTCGTCCGAATTCGCCCCCGATAATCACCAGCGTCTGTTCGAGCAAGCCGCGTGCTTCCAGATCTTCGAGCAATGCAGAGACGGTATGATCATAGCCCTGAATGTTCTGACGGTGCGCAGTGAAATTATCGTCGTGCGAATCCCACGGCCGATCATAATCGGTCGCAACGGTGACGAATCGCGCTCCCCGTTCAACCAGCCGTCGAGCCAACAGCATGGATTGGCCGGCGTTGCTCTTTCGGCCATATCGGTCTCGGACCTTGGGGTCTTCCTTACCCAGATCAAACGCTTCCTGGACCTGCGGACTGGTCGCCAATTCGAATGCCTGGCGGCGGTACGTGTCCATTGCGCCGATCGCTCCCGAGGTATCCGCATCACGACGGAGTGTGTCGAATTTTTCCAGCATCGTTCTGCGATTTGATTCGCGCGCCGAATTGACTCCGTCACTGGCTCGCAGATTGCGTACGCGGAATCCGTCGCTCGTGGGATATCCAAAGGTCTCGAAGGGATCGTGGGCGATGCCCAGATAGGCCGAGCGTCCGAAACCGATTTCCCTTTGCACGGCAATATAACCCGGCAGCCCGGCGCGCCACCCGAGTTCCTTCGACACGATGCTTCCCAGGCTGGGAGCCTGTTGGCCGGAGGCTTTGATATTTCGGATCGGCGCATAGCCCGTCATGGCGATGTGCATCCCTTCGCCATGGTCCATCATCGTGTGATACACAGTCCGCAAGATCGCCAACCGGTCGCACATCTGAGACAGCTTCGGCATCAACTCACAGACTCGATAGCCGGGAATGTTGCTGGCAATGCTGGAGAATTCGCCCCGATATTCGACCGGCGCATCCGGTTTCATATCCCACATATCCAGCTGACTTGGTCCGCCTTTCTGCATCAGCAGGATCACGCTCCGTTTTTCCGTAACGGAAGAACCCGCAGCCTCGGCTTCGTGTTTCAGCAAGTCGGCCAGAACGCCACCACCGAGCGCAACGGCGCCCATCCGCAGCAGTCCACGACGAGTCATCTGCAGCCCGGGCAGCGAATTCAAAGCCGGCGCATACGAAGACGAACTCGATCGATTCGGATTCACCGAGCCGAATTGTATTGGCGTTGCAATTGGATTGTTTTCGTCAAGGAAATTCATCGAATTTACCGTGATCCTAATGATTGAACAAGAACTCTTTCGAATTCAACAATGTCCACAACACATCTTCAATGACTGGACGGCGGTCCGTCGCCATCTCCAACAAGGAGACGGCATCCTGCAATTCGGTTGACTTGGGCATTCGCGAAAACGTTCGTAAATACAATTCTTCAATCACCTCGGCAGGCTTCTTTTCCGGCTTCGACAATTCTACTGCAATCCCCGCTTTGTCGGTCAGTTTTCGCTGCAGTTCGTCAGAATTCAACAAATAGAGGACTTGCGACAGATTCGGCGCCAGGCTCGTTTCGCATTCACAGGGCGTGGTCCGTTCAGACCGGCCGAAAATCTCCAGAAATTCGCTGCGCGCCTTTTCGTTCGGCAGCAGAATCGCCTTTTTGACGTCCGGATAGTCCTCAAATTTCTGCGGCACGCCGGTCGCGGAACTGATGGCATCCAGCAGCACATACGGTTGCATCCGCCGCGAATAGAATCTCGCGTAGTTGCGAGTATCCGAGCGGTTGTCGTCAGTTGGTGCAGAACTCAATCCATACGCGCGAGACTTCAAAATAGTCCGCATCAGGTGCTTAAGATCAAACTTGTTCGCGACAAAATCCCGCGCCAGCGCGTCCAGTAATTCGGGATTGCTGGGTGGATTTGTGGCCCGCATGTCGTCGACCGGTTCCACTAGACCGACGCCCATGTAGTGACCCCAGACTCGATTGCAGATGGCACGGGCGAAATAGGGATTGTCGGCCGCCGTCAGCCATTCTGCCAGCTTCTTCCGAGGATCTTCGCCGGCCACATAGGCGAATTGGGCGCCGCCGAAGACTTTGGGAACGAGAACCTGTTCCGTCCGAGGATGTTTGATTTCCCCTTTCTCCTCCAGACCCAATTCATCAACGCTGCCATAGCTCACTGATTTCACCCGGGCGAAGAAGGCTGCGAACTGCCAGTAGTCGCCCTGACTGACCTTCTCAAACGGATGGTTGTGACAATTGGCGCAGGAAACCCGCAGCCCCAAAAAAGCCTGTGAGGTATCTTCGACTCGATTCTCATTCGTGATCGCCCAGCGATACCAATCCATCTGTGGATGATCACTGCGTTTGCCGGTGACAGTAATAATCTCCCGTACAAATTGATCATACGGCTTATTTTCGACCAGAGATTTCCGGATCCATTTCGCGAAGCCGATCGTATTATCCTTGGCGTTCGAATCGCCAAGGCGGTTTCGCAACAGGTCACCAAGCCGATGCGCCCACAGATCGAAAAACTCGTCGCGTTGCAGAATGCGGTCAACCAGGGCGTCGCGCTTGTCAGGAGCACTATTTGCGACAAAATCACGCACCTCTTGAGGAGTCGGCAGAGTGCCCATCGCATCGAGAGAAACGCGGCGGAGAAACTCGACGTCATCGCAATCGGGACTCGGCGCGATGTGCAGCTTTCGCCACTTCGCGAGAATCAGCTCATCGATAAAACTCTTGGGTTTGAATGCCGTGTAGACAGCGTCAGGCTTCACTTGTTCCGTCAATGTCATGCAGCGTGACGTCGCCACACAATTTTGATATCGGACCATGACCGATGTCTCACCAGGCCGGCCAGTCGTCAGGACAACACCATCAGGGCCGACGGTCAAGATATCGGGATGCTGGGTATCGAAACGGGCGAACTGCGTCACGTCGCGTGTTGTGCCATTTGAGTAGTGCACAACGACACGTAACGCATGTCGCGACTTTTCTTGTGCGATGATCTCATTCGGCGTGACCTCCAATTTCACATCATGCGGTTCATCGGCGATACTGAACGCTAATCCTTGTTCGATCCACCGCCGGACAAGGCGATACGACTCCGAATCGGAACTGAACCGGACTCCACCACCATGCGGCATCGCACCGGTCGCCTTAATCAGCATCAACGAATTGTCAGGCGCCGCTGGGGAGACACGACGGCCGAGTCCTTCGTTCACGAGTGCCGCATAGTCAAACTCGGGATCAAAACCGAACAGCGACAGCTTGAATCCATTCTGCCCGATCGCCTTGCCATGACAACC
>JAQGHT010001178.1 GCA_028291565.1 Planctomycetaceae bacterium
GGGAGCAGTGTTCGCGTCTGATGATCGCTTGGCACTTCTGAGCAGCACTTTGAGAGTTCGAGTTTGTACCGCAACTCTCTTGCCCGCCCTCCGCTGATCCCACTGATTCACCCCTTGTGATTCCTGACAGTCAACTGATTGTCTCGCAGTGTCCCGATTCCCAAATGCTTACCGACTTTCGCCTTGCATTTCGCTGCTTTGCAAGTGAATGCAGGATGGAACGTTTTACGTTCCTTCAAGATGAAAGCCAACCGCGTCAGCGATGCCTTCGCATCACAATGTGAAAGCTTGAATTGCGGTGTTGTTTTTTAGTCAGTCTTCCGATCTGGGCCGTGTGGCCGCAGGATCGATTTTTCGTTTCTCTCTCTAGTTTGGTTAGCGAAAGGCCATGAGCAACTTCGATCTGAAAAACGTCCGTAATATTGGTATCTCCGCCCACATCGATTCGGGCAAGACAACGTTGACGGAGCGCATTCTGTTTTACAGCGGACGCATCCACCGGATCAACGAAGTCAAGGGCGACGGCGACGGCGCCACCATGGACTACATGGATCTGGAACGGGAACGTGGTATCACCATTACCTCGGCCGCAACCAAGGTTCAATGGGGCGACACGCACATCAACGTGATCGATACCCCAGGCCACGTGGACTTCACTGTTGAAGTCGAACGCAGCTTGCGCGTGCTCGATGGCGCAATTCTGGTTCTGTGCGCAGTCGGTGGCGTGCAAAGCCAGTCGCTGACGGTCGACCGTCAAATGAAGCGTTACGGTATTCCCCGTATTGCATTCATCAACAAGATGGACCGTACCGGTGCGAATCCCAAGAACGTGATCCAGGCCATCAAGGACAAGCTGGGCGTCACCCCGATGCCGATCCAGCTCAACATGGGTGCCGAAACTCGGTTCGAAGGTGTCATCGATCTCGTGAAGATGAAGGCCTATTACTACGATGGCGAAAAGGGCGAAGACGTCCGCGAAGAAGCCATTCCAGAAGAGTATCGCGATGCCGCGGAAACCGCTCGGCAAGAAATGCTCGAGACGTTGTCATTGTACAGCGACGAATTGATGGAAGCACTGCTCGAGGAACGGGCTGTCGAAGCGGACGAGATTAAGCCGATTATTCGGAAGGCCGTTTTGTCACGGGCTGTAACGCCGGTCATGATGGGAACAGCCTATAAGAACAAGGGTGTGCAGACGCTGCTCGACGCGATCGTCGATTATTTGCCAAGCCCCCTTGATCGTGAAATGTATGCGACCAACATCGACTACAAGGCACCTGCTGAGGAAACGAATGGCAACGGATCCACGCCACACGTCGTGGAACCCGGCGCCATTGCGCCGAACAAGGTATTGCTCAAACCCGATCCCAAGTTGCCGCTCGTCTGTATGGCATTTAAGATCATTGAAGAGCAGTTCGGCCAATTGACGTTCATTCGACTTTACCAGGGAAAGATCACCAAAGGTGATTCCTACACCAACACTCGTACCGGAAAGAGAACGCGATTCGGTCGCCTGGTGCGAATGCATGCTGAAGACCGAGAAGAAATTGAATCAGCGGAAGCTGGTGATATTATTGCGGTTGTCGGTGTGGAATGCGCCTCGGGTGATACGTTCTGCGGCGACCATGCGAACTACGCGTTGGAAAGCATTTTCGTTCCGGATGCGGTCATTCGATTGTCGATTGAACCGGCCAAACGAGATGGTGCTGACAAGTTGGCCAAAGCCCTCGAGCGGTTCCGCCGCGAAGATCCGACGTTCCGCGTCTTCACTGACGAAGAAACGGGCCAAACGATCATCGCCGGTATGGGCCAGCTGCATCTTGAGATTTATACAGAGCGCATCAAGCGTGAGTACAAAGTCGAATGCATCGTCGGTGAACCCCGGGTAGCGTATCGGGAATACCCCACGAAGTCGGTCGAGTTCAACTACAAGCACAAGAAGCAAACCGGTGGTTCGGGTCAGTATGCTCACATCGTGGGCCGGCTGGATCCGATTCCACTGGAAACGATGACAGACACTTACATCTTCGAAAACAAGGTGACCCAGGGCCGTAT
Organism: Planctomycetaceae bacterium; assembly: GCA_028291565.1. GTDB lineage: Bacteria > Planctomycetota > Planctomycetia > Planctomycetales > Planctomycetaceae > JAKFVC01. The sequence continues at coordinate 2,056 of JAQGHT010001178.1, forward strand.
TCCCAAGGAATACATTGCTCCGACAGACTTTGGCTTTCGGAAGGGCTTGCCGAAAGGCCCCTTGTGTGAGTGCGAAGTTGTGGGCGTCAAAATGACCCTGACTGACGGTGGTTACCACGATGTGGATTCGTCCGAAATGGCATTCCAGATCGCTGGTTTCGACTGTATGCGTGAGACGCTGAAGAAGGCCGGTATCGGCCTGCTGGAGCCGATCATGAAACTCGAAGTGGAAGTTCCATCTGAGTACCAGGGAACAGTTTCCGGTCACATCTCCAGCAAGCGTGGTTTGATCAGCAACAGCGAAGTGCGGGCGGGCGTGTGTTACGTCACAGCCGAATCTCCGCTGGCGATGATGTTTGACTACGCCAATGAACTCCGCTCGATGACCCAGGGTAAGGGCGGTTTCACCATGGAATTCTCGGCCTACAAGCCGGTTCCGCGTTCGCTCGTCGACGACATCGTCGCCAAGCGAAAGGCAGAGAAGGAAGCGCGGTTGGCCGCGAAGTAGTTTTTTGACAAGCGACGAGGGGTCGGTGTGTACGAATTTCAGTATTCCCCGGAAGTGAATTCCGAATTCACGAACTGGCGAACCCGGCGAAAACTGAAATTCGTGCACCCGACCCCGGTTTGATATGCGGCATAAGATGCCTGCAGGGCGATGTGACAGTTATGTCACATCGCCCTTTTTGTTTTAGCAAGTGCTTATCGACTGAGCACCATTCGCATCACCGTCACGTCATCAACACGATCAGAATCGAGCGGTATGAAGTGATACTCACCATTGTTCCAGAGATTGAATTGATCCGCGTAGTGCTCGGTTCCGACATTCCCGGATTGGCTCGAACCATCGACAGCCCACAGTCCATATTCCGCCAAGTCCGCAATCAGGCGGTAGCCCGCTCCGGAATTGGCGATCCAATCTGGTCCACTGCCGGTATTGCAGACCGTGATCATGTCGCCTTTCACGGGACCGCCACCGTGATTGAGAAGTTGGCCCAAATCTCCGCGCGTTGAGAGTACGTGTTTCAAGGGGATTTGGTGAATTCGACTCCACGTCCACGCGGTCATGTCGTCGCCGAATCGCTCGGTCAAATAGGCCAACGTTTTGAGAAACACATTACGAATGCCTGTCTCGCGCGTGCCTGGCACGAGCCAACCGGAGGGATCGGCTTCCAATAGCCGACTGGCGACGTATTCGGCCTGCTTCGCCAGCAGTTCCGCCGTTTCGCCTTCAAAATAGATATCCGTCACGGCCTTGGACCAACGCGTGAAAAACACGTTGAACAAAGTCGGAGCCACCAAATGCGCTTCAACGTGTCCATTCCAATCGCGCAGGCACGAGACTGCGGCCTGGAGCTGTGGATGTTGAATATTCTCGAGGACCTTGATCAGTAGTGGAACACACTTGATGGCCCGAAGCGACAGGACGTCCTGATGCATGACACGATGGTGAGCCATTTCGAAACCACCGTTCGATGGATCATTTGCGCGGGTAGCGATTTGACTCTCGATCATTTCCCGAATGCGAGCAGCCCGGTAGCCACTGATCCAGGTCCCGAATAGTGGATACGCATAGTCATCACCAGCCAGACGATTGTTGGCAGTCGCCAGCCAACCGCGACTCGGATTGACACAGTGAGGCAAGGCTTCAAATGGCAACAACCCCAGCCACTGATGACGCGGATCCCAACCTGGCCGAAAGCCGCGTTCTGCCGTACTGCGAAGTGGAATACGGCCTGCGCATTGAACGGCGATGTGCCCCGCAGTGTCAGCAATCACGAGATTGAAGGTCGGAACATGCCAGGGCCGGAGCACTTCCCGAAATTCTTAGACAGAACAGGCTCGATCCATAGCCAGCAATGAAGTCAGCCAGCCCCCTTCAATGGCTCCCAGCCATTTTACGGTGACTGGCCCCGTCTGTTCAGCGGACAGCGGGAGGATTTCATTAACCACGGGACCGTTACGAGAAAACCGAATAACGCGGCTCACGGGCTGAGAACCCCTGACTTCAATCACTTCGGTGAGTTCACGAACCGGTTCCCAAGTGTCAGCAAACCGAAAGCAGTTGGGATGGTCCGCATCAATCTGCTCTTGATAGAGATCGCGTAGTGAACAAATATTGTTCGTGATGCCCCAGGCCACATGTTCATTTCGTCCGAACATGATTGCGGGCATGCCCGCATAAGCCATTCCCACCACATTCAAACCCGGCCCCTGCAGATGCGCCTCATACCAGCAAGATACCGCTTCAAATGCAATGTGCGGATCGCTCGCGACCATCGAACCGCCTGACCGGCAATGCCGTCCGGCAATCACCCAGTTGTTGCTGCCAGTCCCTTCCGGGTCACTGGTTGTCTGTCCGACCAGTTCGCACGGCAGGGAGTTGAGATGCTCCCAGACATCACCGATCAAATCACGTCGCAAGTTGGCATAGGCTTCCGGGGGAATGATTGCTTCGGTATCGGCTTCGCCCAGCAGGAACTCTTTGTATTTTGCCCCCTCTCCCAAGACCCGTTTGGCGATTTCCGGCATCACAATGACGGGGAATCGTCCTGTCAGGTACCAGCGGAACTCAACTTCGATGGCCAGGCTGTCGACTGGCGACCACGGTGCCGGTCGATAATCCAACAGGTCAAACTCAATCGGCAGACTGTCGCCGCAACCTTCAATCCACGCATTGATACCGGACGCGAAGTTGTTTAACACTTCCCGCGTCTCTGGCGGCAATCGCTCCAGTTCCGCTTGCGCGATTCGATTGAGTCCCACTGTTCGCGCCGCAATATCCAGCGGCAGCCCTTCCAGCCCCAGAATCTCGGCCAGTCGCCCGAGTCCCTTGCGACGCAAATAGTCGAGCTGAAACAGTCGATCTTGAGCCATCGCATAGCCAAATCCGAACCAGAGATCTTCCGCACGTTCCGCTGAGACATGCGGGATTCCCCAGCGATCTCGGCGGATCGTGACCGAATCATGGACCTTGACGTTAATGTGGCCATCGCAATTCGGCTTGCGAGATTCCGTCTCACGTCGCCACCACAGATCGAAGTCGGTTCGGGAACAGCCAACCGCTTCACAAATCGAAGAAATCGATTCACCATCCCCCAGGCGTTTGAGAAGCTCTCGCGAAGACAAGGTCTGTGCTGGCATGGATGTCCCTTTCAGCAGGCTGGATCAGGCGTGGGGTGCGCCGTGGATGATCTTAATCTGAACCGGTTGTCTGGCCAATCGGTTTGATCGATTTGATCGATTTGATCCGACTGATCACGCACAAGCCAGAGGCTTATGCTACGTTAGACGAGATGTTCCCTGGCGATATCGGCCCAAGGCCCTCGCTGATCGAACTGCAGATAGGCTTCCCAATGCGGTTTCGCCGCTGCGGCTTGCCCCTGACTTTCCAGGATCTGCGCGAGATGCCAGTGCGCGTCGGGATAATCGGCGTGCAGATCAATCGCAATTCGAAAGGCTTGAATGGCCGCCTCGGGTTTCTGAGTTTCGGAATAGACACAGCCCAGTTGCGTCCAGGCCTCCAGATAATTCGGTTCTAATTCGACCGCCATATGATAGCGTTCTAACGCTCCCATCAGATTATCCATTCGATAGAGCGTATCGGCGAGTTGGAAATGAACTTCGGCTCGCTGGTGCCAATCGAGCAAACACAAGCGGAACGCTTCAACCGCGTCATCTAGACGGTGCTCTTCGAGATGCTGATTCGCCAGTTGAAACCATTGTTCTGGAGTCCATGTTGCCTGTTCCTGAGCTGACTGCGTTGCCCCGTCCATCGGAATCACGCCGGCCGTCAGGGCCAGTTCAGCGGGTGCCGTTTCTTCCTGAGGAGAATCGAAATCGAATAGCCGTTGTCCTGAACGAGGATCGAGTGGCCCAGACTTGTCGCGGTAGATTAATTCGCCATCATCGGCCAGGAACTCCAATTGAGCCAGCGGCCGTTCGGTCCCTCCGACCCAATTGCGAAGATGTTTCAAACTGTCGACGATTTGGCGCCGCGTCACGCCTGACTTGAGCAACTCATGCAGGCGTCTGGCGCCGGCCACTTCACGAAAATCGAAATAAGGCAATCGCAGCACGTGTTTCACGGGACGGATCAGTCCGCAGCGTTCCCAATTGCGTATGACCGCAACCGGAACATTCAGCATCTGGCTCAACATCGCCGGCGTGTAATGCCGCCGGACCTCTTGCAGATGATCGTGCAAACCGAGAACGTCCAGCCAATCGGATTCACTCACAATGCGGATTGGGAGACCTTCGTCGCGCAAGCGATTGACTTGTTGCAGTTTGACAGACGGCGTGCCGTCGGCTTCCAGAGGCCAGCCTTCTTCACCGATCACGAGCATGGTGATCTGCTTGCTGACATGCTGGGCCGCAGTACCACCGTGGGTTTCGGCCATCTGTGCCGCCTGGCGATGCGTCATCGACGCCAGCGTACCAGTGAATGTGACACGCTCACCGAGTAGAGTCTTTTGAGATTGCGGTGAAGTACCGGCCGTTTCGATCATGACAGATTGCAACTACTTTCTGGTCAAGACCGACTTATTTACCTTCGAAGATCTGCGTGATATTTCGCCACCCATGCAGAATCCTCATGATCTTAATTCCATCGTCAGTTGGAATATAGAAAATGATATAGTTTCCCTCAGGAAAGCAGCGCATTTCAGAGCCAAGTTTCGAACACTCTTCTCCGATTAGTGGTTGGCGACTGAGCATGGCAAACTTCGAATGTAATCGATCGTGGAACTTCGCTGCAGCGGCTGGATTGCGTTCAAAGATGTAATATACGATTTCCACCAAGTCGAGATTCGCTGCATGTGACAGAGAAAACCGATTCATTGCTGATGGCTCTTCGATTTGGCGGCGCGATCCTCAACAATCTGCCAGATTTCTTGCATGTGCCGCGCGAGTGCCGCTTCGTCTGCGAGATGGGTCACGCGATCATGCTCGAAGTCATCAATTCCAACCTGAATTTCGCGTCGCAACAGTTCAATTCTCCGGTCGTGAAGCTGTCGAACTGCCTCACATAACAGGTCCTCTTCAGAAGAGAATGCCCCCTGTTCAAGTTCCGCTGCGATGTATTTTGCAATATCCTGGGGCCATGCGTGGACTCCTTTCGGATTCTCCTGGCCAAGGTTCGTCTCTGACTGTACAGAAGCCATGATTCAATTTCCTCTCAAGAGATGTTCCGCCAGGACGACACCGGCATTGCCAGCGTCCCCCAACCCCATTTCAAGCCTTGACAAGGAGCTATTCAAATGACGATTTGTCAATTCTACGGGCGCCATAAATAATTCGAACTACTCGAATACCGGCGGACACCGGCACGTAATAGATAATATAACTGCCCTCAGCAGCACATCGCATGTTGAGAGACAGGTCAAAACATTCCTGACCTATCGACTCGGGTCGCTTAAATCATACTCACCGATCTTATCGGTGAGTAGCCTTTCCAGAGATGCTACAGTATAAATCGCTCAGTCATTTTAAATCTGCTGACT
>JAQGHT010001202.1 GCA_028291565.1 Planctomycetaceae bacterium
ACGCGATGCCATTTCAAGAACTCCTGAATCAAATTGTCATTGCAGTGCCGAAAACTCGGCCCTACTTCAGCTTATTGGAAAGGGATGCGATGAGCCGCGACTGAACCTGCTTCGACATCCCGACGAATGTATTGCGACGTAGTCCACGACAGGCAAAGTTTGTGCCAAGCGGGTTAAAGTTAACCGCCAACGTGTATCTATTGGATATCACAAGCCTTACAGCACGGCGGCACGATGTTGTTTCCGATTCGGATTCAGCTTGGCTGCCAGTTTGGCATTGCAAGGGAGAGGGCCAGTTTTTTTACGCACTGCCATTTTGGCAACGGCGGTTTTTTCTGAGTCTCGACGTTGAGTTTCCGAGTTCCAGCGGAGATTGGATCAAAGGATCGCGAAGCGCCGTCCCTGGGTGCTGTTCTCGTTTTTGTCGATTGGAAGACGATTTCGCCCCTCTCACTGGTTTATTCCGGTCAATCAGAACACGTGAATGCACACGATGAGCGGTCGCTCTGAGTCATCACCGCTCAGTTGGCACATCATTCCCAATGCGGAACTGGCGAAATGAGTCGCCAGGCTCGACTTCCGTTCGGCCGGGCCGTGAGCATAAACGCTCGGTAATTCCCGCCAAATTCCCGAGTTTTTGCGGTGTAACTTGACATCTCACCGCCAGACAAGTACAAATTCTTGCCAAAATTCAGGTAGCTGCGTAATGCCTGTGGACAACTCGCGGCTGACTGTCAAGTCTGAATGAGAACGGAAAGTGGAAGGACTCGAAAAAGGATGACTGGCACAATGCTCACTCCTGAATCAAGAGTCACTCTGCTGGCGATCCACATCCCACGTGGATTGCGCCAAGGAAAGGGCGACTCGGTTCGACTGATCTCCGGGATGTACTGGAGATCCTAACGCTGGCGCAGCAACTAGTCAGAAAGGCGCCGATGGTCAAGAAGAGTACTCCCGCCAAGTCCATTCCCACCCCTCCCGAGAAGCCAGTTGGTAAAATCTCTGAGGCCCCTAAAAAAGAAAAAGCCGGCTCACAATTCGACTTGGAAATTCAGAAGTTGGATCGCGAGATCGTGCGTCTGATTTCCAAACGCGTGGATGCCACGGCCAAACACTGGATGACGCTTCCCGTTCCACACAAGGCCATGTTCGAAGGAAATCCTGAAGATTCGCTGGCGGCGCTGATTAATGAATCTGCCCTCGATTCGGCAATGACGACGACGGTTCGTTCTGTCTTCCGTGAGATTTTGAGCGGAGCGCGTGGCCTGGTCAAAATGAAGCGCGTGGCTTATCTCGGGCCGGCGTATAGCTACACGCATCTGGCGGCGATTGAGAAATTTGGGACTCAGGTAGACCTTGTGCCTGTCAGCACGATCGCCTCCGTGTTTGAAGAGGTCAATCGCGGTTCAGTCGACTATGGCATCGTGCCGGTCGAGAACAGTACGGATGGACGAATTGTCGACACGCTCGACATGTTCACCCGATTGCCGCTTAAGATCTGTGCCGAAGTTCAGCTGAGTATCAATCACAATCTCCTGGCCCGCTGCCCGAGATCAGAGGTTGTGGAGATTTATAGTAAGCCACAAGCATTGTCGCAGTGTCGCGACTGGCTCAGCCGGAATATGCCTCAGGCACGGCTGATCGAAGTGACCAGCACTTCCACTGCAGCTCAATTGGCACGTGACAAACACGGTGCTGCGGCTGTAGCGAGTCGCCAGGCGGCGGTGATGTACGAATTACAGGTCCTTGCGGAAGGAATTCAGGACAACAAGCACAATGTGACGCGATTCGCCGTTATCGGGGACGAGATCGGCAAGCCCAGTGAGCGGGACAAGACGGCGATACTGCTGCAAATTGCACACAAGCCGGGCGCATTGGCGGATGCCCTGAATATTTTCAAAAACAACAAGATCAATCTGACCTGGATTGAGTCATTTCCTCTCAAAGGCCCTGAAGCCGGGTATTTGTTCTTCGTCGATTTCGAAGGACATATTGCCGAACCAAGGCCCAAAAAGGCATTGAGCGAATTAGAAAAGACAGCCGTTCGGTTGGAAGTCCTGGGTTCCTACCCCAGGAGCGAACCTGTAGAATGACGGCGGCGGATTCGAGTGCCACTTTCGCAGAGTCGTTTCCGCGTGGTATTCGTCGCTCAGCTTGCGAATGGCGGACTCCTTAAACACCGGCCTTCAAAAACGCAATCAGAATTCGAAAAAACAATCACCACAGAGTGGCTTCTGCAGTCACTCTGTGGTCTTTCACTTTGACAGAGGAATTGAGAAGACATGCGAGCACGTCGCCCATTCGTTGCCGGCAACTGGAAAATGAATACCACGCTGAAAAGCGCCACAGAACTGGCTGCAGGCCTGGCCAAGCTGTTGCCGCAAGATATTCCGGGTGTTGAGGTTGCAGTTTGCCCACCAGCTCCTTATTTGATTCCGGTCGCAGCGGCGATTGCCGGCTCGGGAGTGAAATTAGGAGCCCAAAACTGTCACAGCAGCAAAGACGCGGGAGCTTTCACGGGCGAAGTCGCGTTGAATATGCTGCAAGACGTCGGCTGCGAATATGTGATCCTGGGGCACAGCGAACGACGCTCGTTATTTGGCGAGACTGATGCTGTCGTAAATGCCAAAGTGCTGGCGGCCCTCGGTAAGGGAATCAAAGTTATTCTGTGTGTCGGCGAACAACTGTCAGAGCGGCAAGCGAACCAGACGAATGCTGTGCTGGAGACCCAGATGGCGGGCTCGCTGGCGAATGTGGCTGGCGACCAGTTGGGCAATCTTGTGCTGGCTTATGAGCCTGTCTGGGCCATCGGCACAGGTTTGACGGCTTCTCCAGAGCAGGCTGAATCCGCGCATGTGTTCCTTCGACAATGGGTCGCAAATCGCTATAATCCTCAAATTGCAGAAACTTTGCGGATTCTGTATGGTGGCAGCGTCAAGGGTGACAATGCCAAATTGCTGCTCGGTCAGCCGAATATCGACGGGGCTCTGGTGGGTGGCGCCAGCTTGAAAGTCGATCAGTTCTGGCCCATCGTGGCGGCTGGGATCGAAGTCGGAAACGGGTAAAAACGGTGGAATGTCGACTGGCGGGGGCGGGCCTCGTCGGAATCTGATTGAACTCCGCGGATCAATCAGTATAAAACAATTGGCAGGATGCAATTGGATTGACGGGCAATTGCCGGTCAAAACTTGTCAGAGCTGGTTGGCACTCCAAGACGGAATGCCGCATGTGATGGGAACGAGGCGAATCAATGCTGTCGATGATATTCACGGTCTTGCAAATTGTGATCGGGCTATTTCTGATCTTTATCATCATGCTGCAACGCGGCAAGGGTGGTGGATTGGTCGGCGCTCTGGGCGGGATGGGCGGCGCAAGCGCTTTCGGCCCCAAAGCTGATATTCACGTCCTAAAATTGACCATCGGTCTGGCGATTGCCTGGGTCGTTGTCGCTTGCACGGGGATCTATTTGAACCGTTCATACAGGCATGGCAATCTCGGTTCGGACGCCGTGCCAGTTATGACGACCGACAAGGATGCGACCGAGGAAACTGTGACTAACCCTAAGCTTGACGACGACCTGAAAGTGGATGGCGTTGACGACAAGAAAAAGAAAGTCCTTCCAAAGCAACCCGCTCAGGACGAAGTGACAGAACCAAAGGACAAGTCGGGACCCGGTGCAAAGACTCCGGAAAAGGCTGAAAAGGAACCGGCTGAGAAAGCTACCCCCTCAAAAGACGAAGCTGCAGCTCCCAGCAAAGCCGCTGACGAGAAACCGCCGGCCGAAGAAAAGAAATAAGGCTTGGCGACGTAGTTGTAATTGCCTGAGATTCTCGTGAGGGGCTGTCGAAACACCAAACAGCCAGTGGGCTAACATCCACTGCTCGCCGAGTTGTTTGGCGACTTCTCAGTCTCGGGCTGTACTTTCCAAGCACTCGGCTTCTGCTGAGTCGAGTCACGATTGTCTGGATGGTTTTTTCACCTACAGAAAGTTTTATCCCGTGTTGTTGAGTATGACTGGTTTCGGTGAAGCTCGCAGACAGACGGAGAACTTGTCCGTCTCTGTCGAGGTCCGGACCGTCAATAATCGATACCTGAAGGTCGCCATACGTTGCCCGGATGCTTATGCCACGCTGGAAGGCGAGATCGAAAAGATCGTTCGCGAGAAAATTAGCCGGGGAACAGTGACGGTCGGGATTCGGGTTGAGCATGCGATCTCGTCGCAAGAAAACCCACTTAACGAGACTGTTCTAGAGAACTATGTCTCGCGCCTGAAGTCCTTCGCCGATCGCTTAAATCTTTCTCACGAGCCGGATTTAAATGTCCTGGTGACTTTGCCCGGGGTTGTTACAGATGACAGTCGGCGTGCCCACGACGCCGACGCGGAGTGGCCAATCATTCAAGACGTCATTCGCCAGGGACTGGAGAAACTGCAGAAGTTTCGTCAGGACGAGGGCCAGGCGATGCAGAACGAATTGCAGCTGAATGGCCGAATCATAGAAGCCCAGTTGGTGCAAGTCACTGATATGGCACCGCAGGTGGTTTCCGAGTACCGTTCAAAACTACTGGAACGCGTGCGACAAGTCCTGACGGAAAGCGCCGTCAATGTGACCGAATCGGATATGATTCGAGAAGTCAGTATTCATGCGGACCGAACGGACATCAACGAGGAAATCAAACGGCTGCGTTGCCATCTGGAACAGTTTCAGACATTTATCGACGAGAAGGAACCCACGGGACGCAAGCTGGATTTTCTCAGTCAGGAGATGTTTCGCGAAGTCAATACGATCGGCTCTAAAGCCAATAATGTCCCCATCGCGCACTGCGTCGTGGAGATGAAGGCCGCTGTCGAAAAGATTCGCGAGATTCTGCAAAACGTGGAGTAGACCTTTCGCTAGTGCGACCTTTCGCCGTACGCGAGCCCTCGGTGTCTGATCAGGCTTTAGTGACCTCGGAGAATCGGAGCCGGAACTCGGCAGCTATTTGAATTTGTGAGAGCTTTGATTCGGAATGCGTGACGTGTCGGCAGTGAACGATGTTCAAATTGTAGTTTTATCGGGCCCCAGCGGCAGCGGTAAGTCGACCATTGTACGCGAATTACTATTGAAATCGCCGATCAAACTGACACTTTCCGTTTCAGCCACGACACGTCCGCGGCGTCAGGGCGAAGTTGATGGACGGGACTATTACTTTCTGTCTCAAGAAGAGTTTCAGAAACGGCTGGCCAGAGGTGACTTCCTGGAGTGCGCCGAAGTTCACTCGACCGGCAACTGGTACGGAACTCTGAAATCCGAACTCGATCGAGCGAAGGCTGACGGCACTTGGGCCCTGCTGGAAATCGATGTTCAAGGCGCAAAGACAATCCTGGAACAATTTCCGAATGCCATCAGTATCTTCCTGTGGACCTCGGATTTTGAAAAACGCCTGCGAGATCGTGCGACTGAAACCGAAGAAGTCATTCAGAAACGAGTGGCGACCGCGAAGAGCGAATTAGAACATGCATCGATGTACGCATACAAAGTCCTGAATGACAAGCTGCCGGTCGCAGTCCAAGAAATTATCGAGATTCTTCAACAACACCAGCGGCAAGCCGCTGATCGTCCGATCGAAACGTCGGCGACAACGTGAAATGGATTCACAACTTGCCGGTCTGAGCGTGCTGAACTGAAATTTGACCTGACAAAAATAATCGCCTGCCAGGCTCCGCGGCGGCTGAGACAATACAATTTAATTCGGTCCACCACACAATTGGTTGGCCCCAACCACACAATTGGTTGGCCACACAAGAAGGAATAGGACTCCCATGCATGAAGAACTGAAGGAAGAGCAGATCGTCAACAAAGTCGGTGGACGTTTCAAGCTCTCGACACTGATCCAGAAGCGGCTGGTCGCACTGAACCGTGGAGCCCGTCCGCTCGTGGAATTGGCCACCAAGAATCACATGGAAGTGGTCATCCAGGAAATCATGCAGGACAAGATTTTTCTGGATAACTCCGGAAATGTTGGTCTCAGTCCAGAAGCCGAGGCGGCCATCAATGACGCTGGCCCTAAGCTGAGCGATATGATGTAGTGCACCGCACGGGGTGGTTCAATTTGCGTTTTTCGCCATCATTTGGCGAATTATGAAATTCGGACCACCTCCGTCGTCTGCAGACAGGAGATCCGCAAAATGCTCGCTGGGCGCGAAATCTTGTTGGGTGTTACCGGAGGCATTGCCGCATATAAGGCGGCAGATCTCGCCAGCAAGCTGGTTCAGGCCGAAGCACATGTCTCGGTCATCTTGACCGCTGCGGCCGAACAGTTTATCGGAGCCACGACGTTTGAAGCCTTGACGGGCCGTCCGGTTAATCGTGGTCTGTTTTCGCCACAGGAACATTTCCAGGGTGAACACATCGGACTGGGGCGGCGCGCGGAACTGCTGATTGTGGCCCCCGCCACAGCCGATTTTCTGGCAAAGCTGGCACTTGGGCTGGCCGACGACTTGCTATCCACGACGGCTCTGGTTGTCACCTGTCCGATTCTGGTGGCCCCCGCGATGAATTGCGAAATGTGGGCCAAACCGTCGGTCCAGCGAAACGTCGCCCTCATTCAACGCGACGGGATTCAAGTCATTGAACCCGGAAGCGGCTGGCTGAGCTGTGGCCAGATTGGCGCTGGACGAATGGCCGAGCCCGAATCGATTCTCGATGCGATTCGGCGATGTTTCGCATGATTGAACCAAGCCAGCGCACCATTCAGTGCTCGCCTTCGGCTCTGATTTATTACAAATCCTCATTTTTTGAACGGCTCCGCGCCTTCTCACTGACTCTTCGCCGGCGAAGTATCGAAGCAGTCGGAAGCGTCATCAACTGCGCAGGTCACTCTCAATTTCAAGTCTCGCAAAGGTAAGTCTTTGACCGCCTTGCACTTTCAAACATGCATTGCGACAGGACGAAGCCACTTTTCGAGAATCTGGAGTCTCATCGGTCATTGCCGGAATTACCGAATGTAGCGGCCATGCCGATTGCGGGTACTGTGCAAGATCTTTTTGTCCTGTGGATCAATCTTACGGTTATGGTTATTCGGAACCGACCAACTAGAAAGGAAGCTCGTCAATCTCGGATACCCAAGGAGGGGTTTATGTACCAGCGCTGTGGATTACGAATCGTCTGGTTCGTATTGATCGGTGCGGTTCTCACGTCGCGAACGGTTCTGGCTCAAGCTCCGTTGGTGGCCCCCGCTGTTGAAGAACAGCTCACATTGGAACAATGTGTAAATCTGGCGCTCGAGTATCATCCGCAGCTGTTTGAAGGAACAGCGCGAATTGATGAAGCCCGTGGCGGTCAGGTCCAGGCGGGACTCTATCCCAATCCGCGACTCGACAGCGGTAATCCGCAGACCATCGGGCGGTCGCCCTCAAGTATATATAGTTTCGGTTTTACGCAAGAAATCTTGCGGAAGGGCAAACGTCAATTGGACGTTGCCGCCGCAGGCGAAGGCGTACGATCGACCGAATGGGACTTGGTACGCCGCCGCTTCGAGATCATCACAGCGGTCCGCCAGGATTTTTACTCGACCCTCTCCGTTCAACAGCGCGAAGCGATTTTGGGGACGATCCTGACACTCGCGAAACGATCGGAAAAGACGAGTCAAGATTTGTTCAAGGCGGAACAGGTCAGTGAAACCGACCTGTTGCTGCTGCGTGTTGAACGGCAGCGGGCCGAAGCGTCATTGCAAAGTGTTCAAATGCTTCGCAAGGGGCGTCTCAAACAGCTTGCCGCGACCATGGGCGTCCCACAGATCCGGATCGACAAAGTGGACGGCGACCTGGCTATTCCGATTCCGGAATTCGATGACGCCTCGGTCCTGAATGAAGTTGTCAGCAACAGCCCATTCGTGCAGATTGCAAATATCGATGTGAATCGCGCCATGCTCCTGCTGCAACGCGCTGAATTGGAGCCGAAGCCAAACTTTACGGTCCAGGGTGGCTATCAATTCACGCAGAATGCGCCGCATGATCAGGCTCTTGTCGGCGTTTATGTTGACATCCCGATCTGGAACAGAAATCAGGGTAATATCATGGCCGCCGGAGCGGCGGTTCGACGCACAGTCGCGATGCGTGATCAGGTTCAAAATAGTTTGACCCGGCAACTTGCCGACGCGATCTCGCGATTTCGCTCTGCAAACGAGCAAGTCCGGAAATATGAAGAAGGGATCCTGCCCGATGCCAAAAGGACATTGACTCTGGTACAAAGTGCGTACGCCCGAGGTCAATTTGACATCTCGCGGCTGCTGCAGACTCAGCGATCGTATTTCGAGGCGAATCTGGATTATATCAATGCCCAGGAGTCGCGATTGTTGTCCGCATCCGAAGTCGCGGGCTTACTACGACTGGATCAGTTCCCGACAGGACCAGCAGTAGCGGTGCCCGAGCCCGAACCGGCCAAAGTCCCGAACATGTGATGTATTTGTGCTGATCGAGTATGCGTCATGCCGGTCGGATGCTACGTGAAGAATGTGGTCTGGAACGGTTTCACTTTGGATCTGCTGGTTTTGTGCTTCGGCGAACTGGATTCCTCTGAGATTGCCTCAGCTCCTACTGGGCCTGTGCACTACGTTCCGCATGTCAAAACGGGACTTAGTGCGCAGGCCTGAATCGCCCGAGGCAAGCTCGCTGGCGAAACCTTGCACAGCGGAATGGTTCAAACCGGATTACCCAAGGTTAAACCGCTGTCGCCCAGATGACGCGTGTTGCAATACCAGCGCCGAAGCGCATGGGCGTCGACGTGAATTCATTTCGATCGGCCAACTGGACAGTGTGTTACGAGTTTGACGCATCATGAACAGAGGGAAACTCGCGCATATGCACTCCGTTACTCGTCGGGCTTGTATGTTGTCGTGCGGAATTCGGCCTAGTGCCCGACCCCCGCGCCTTCTGGCGGAACACGATTACCGTAGTAGCTGTATAGAACCGGCAGCAAATTGACGAAGAACAGGGTGGTGATCATGCCACCCACAACGACAATGGCGAGGGGCCGTTGTGTCTCGGAACCGATTCGTGTCGACATGGCTGCAGGCAGCAATCCAAAAATCGCCGCCAAGGCCGTCATCGTGAGTGGACGAATCAACTTATCCACACCATCCACGAGCGCCAAATTCAACGGCACGCCATGCGAGCGGGCTGAGTTAAAACGTGAAATCAGCAGCAATCCATTCATGATTCCGACGCCCAAGACTGAGATGAATCCCACGCCGGCCGAGATGTTAAAGTTTTCGCCGGTCAACAGCAACGCCCAAATTCCACCGATACACATGACTACTACATTGGATAGCACAACGCCGACATCCAGCAATGATCGCAGCGCCAGGTACAGGATCACGATAATCAATACGAGCGACAGAATCGCGGACAGCATCAAGCGATGCACGGCTTCTTGCATTTCCTGAAATTCGCCACTCCATTCAACGCGGTACGGTGCTTCAAACAATTCATTTGTTTTCTGCTGTGCTTCGGCGACAGCACCTGCGAGATCGCGTCCCCGGACACTGAACTTGACAGCGATCAAACGATTCCCTTGTTCGCGATAAATCGTCGAGGCGCCCGAACGCACAAATTGGCCCGTCTTGCTGGGATTACCGTCGGCCCCGAGAGGACTGACCAAGTCCCCCACGCGCCGGCGTGGCACATTCGTCAGATCCGAAGTTCCCGGAGTTGTCTTGCTGCCTGAAATTGCAGGTAGCCCACGATTGGCGCCCGCGAAATCCAGGTCTCCGTTGGTACTGTCATCGCCACTTTTTGACCAGTCGGCGGAATGGACGGTCGTTCTGTTTTTAATCACCTCGACGGGAATATCGAGGATTGTTTGTTCATTATATCGCAACCGTTCCGGCCAGCGGAGCGTCACGTCATATTTGCGTTCTCCTTCAACGACCTGTGTCAATGTCTCGCCGCCGACAGCGGTCGCAAGGACATCCTGTACATCCGCCACAGCGACGTTCCAGAGGGCGCACTTTTCACGATCAACTGCGAACTCCAGGTTGGCTTGTCCCTTGATGCGGAAAATGCCCACGTTGACGATCCCCGGCACGTCGCTCAGGCGGTCTTTGACTTCTTCGGCAATCTTTTCGAGCTCGTCCAGATCGGGGCCGATGATTTTGACTGCGTTTTCTCCCTTGACACCGGACAAAGTTTCGAGCACGTTGTCACGAATATATTGCGAGAAGTTCCAGTCCACGCCGACGATTTTTTCGCTCAGGTCTGCATTCATCACATCGACGAGTTCATTCTTCGTACGGGCTCGAAACGGTCCGTGCAGCCAGCGTTTCCATCCGGTCAGCGGAATCTCTTTGGGCCATTCTTCGTGCGGACGCAAGGGGACGGAGAACTCGCAATTATAGAACCCAGTCGGGTCGGTTCCGTCGCCGGGACGTCCCATCTGATTCAGGATTAAAACGGTTTCGGGATATTTCTCCAGAATCTTGCGGGCAGTCGCCGCC
The DNA here is from genome assembly GCA_028291565.1 of Planctomycetaceae bacterium. Lineage (GTDB taxonomy): Bacteria > Planctomycetota > Planctomycetia > Planctomycetales > Planctomycetaceae > JAKFVC01. The sequence goes on from JAQGHT010001202.1 coordinate 10,474, forward strand.
TTTTCGCCAACTTCAGCCAGTGACGCGTTTACTGGGAACGTCCCTCGGACATAAACATTTCCTTCCTCGAGTTCGGGCATGAACTCCGCCCCCATGAAGGGCAACACGGCAATTGTCGCCAATGTCAGCCCCGCGAAAATCAAGACGCTCACCAGGCGAAATCGCAATGCCCAGCGGAGTTGCCACAGATAGACATTCTTCAAACTGCGGACCAGGAAATTGTCTTTCGATGGCTTGAGTTTAGTGAACAAAATGCGACACAAGACAGGCGAGAGCGTCAGACTGAAAATGAGCGCGCCGCCCAGGGCGAAGGCGTAGGTATCGGCCATTGGGCCGAAGATCTGACCTTCCGGCCCCTGCATCGTGAACAACGGCAGCAGCGCGAAGACCATGATAATCGTGGAGAAAAACAGACTCCGCTCAACTTCTCCGGAGGCTTTGAGGATGCGGTCTTTCAGATCGAGATCTGAGCGTTCGCCGCTGCTGACATAGCGATAAATGGCTTCCACCATGATCACCGACGAGTCGACGATAATTCCAAAGTCAACGGCCCCTAATGAGAGGAGATTGGCACTTTTACCTCGGAAATAGAGAACCGAGAGAGCAAACAACAATGCCAGTGGGATATTGATCGCGACGATGATCGCACTGCGGGTGTGATTTAAAAAGACGAGTAGAATCAAGGTCACCAGGCCAATGCCCACCAGCACGTTTTCTTCGACGGTATGGCTGGTCAGGTCTACCAGTTTCGTCCGGTCATAGATCGTTTCGATCTGCACACCGGGCAACAATCTGGCGGGATTATCATTCAATTCCGCGATCTTCGCCTTGACGTCTTTCAGTGCCGGCAACGATTGCTCGTTTTTGCGAAGCAGAACAATGCCCTGAACAACATCAGGACGGTCCTCAAAAATCCGTTTGCCCTTGTCATCGAGCTTATCTTCACCCGCCCCGTCGAGAACTGGCCGGCTGACAGCGACCTGACCTTGCTTTGGTTGAGCGCCGACGATCACACCGGACTGTTTGGAAATCGTATTGGATGAATAAAATCCCCCGTCGACGACGTCGCCCACTCGAACCGGCACATTGTTCGTCGCCGCCAGCACGATATTCCGCAGTTCATTGAGCCGGCGGTCTTCTCCTTTTCGAAGATGCAATGCGGCCTGCATGGGCGTCGAATTATGGGGGAACGTGCGAGCTGGATCACGTCCGCCTCCCAGCAACCCCAATCCGC
>JAQGHT010001206.1 GCA_028291565.1 Planctomycetaceae bacterium
ACGGATTGGCTGCATTGCGGCAGCGATCTTGTTCGGATTGTTACACGCAATCTCTCCGACTTATGTCCTGGTGGCGTTCTCGTTGGGCGCGCTGCTGGCCTGGGTACAGATTATGACGGGAAATATCTGGGCTCCCATCATCGCGCATGCCGTGTACGATTATTGGATGTTCCTCATTTTGATCCGGGCCTATCGCCGCCAGCAGCGCGAACTGGCATCGGAACCTGCGGCACAGTAAGTAGTTGGCCAGAAAAAGTGATGCGGGATGGCCGCCCCCGACCGTCGACTTCTTGTAGTTCATACGGGACGAAAACTCGGACTCGGTTGAGCGGAATTTCTCTGAAGCTAAGGACCGCGGATTTAATTACTGTCCGAGTTTTTGACAATTCATTGTTGAACCACGGATCACACGGAATACACGGATGAATTCAAATGAGCGACGTAAAAATGCACATTCTCCAGGGAATCCAAATGTTTTATCTGTGTGTTCCGTGTAATCCGTGGTTAATTTGCGATAAATGGCGACTGCACTATGACAATTAACATGCCTGACAGTAATTAATTCGCCGATCCTAACTTCTTTATCTCCGCCCAAAACGAAAACGCGGACGGCCGAGGCCGGCCATCCTACGACACGCGGACTCCTGACAAATACAAGGCCTCAACCGACCCGGGAAACGTCACGCCCTCAAATGGCGACCAGCCGCATTTGGTCTTCAATTGGGATCTCTCGATTGTGATCGGACGTTTGAGATTCAGCACGGTTAACGACGCGGTGTAACCCGGTTCGATACGACCGAACTTCTTCGCCGGTCCTACGAACCGATTCACAAATCGACCTGGATTCTCACTGCAGAATCCGGCGACTTGTTCCGGTGTGAAGCCCTGGTTCAGGATCAGCCAGGTAACGAATGGACCGTACGTGTCCAAATGCGGCTGCCCGGAAATTCCTCGTTCTTTTTCCGCCAGGGTGTGCGGAGCGTGATCAGTAGCCAGATAGTCCAGGGTGCCAGCCCTCAATGCGGCCAACATTGCAAGCCGATCGTCAACGGCTCGCAACGGGGGATTCATCTGCATCAGCTTGCGATTCGCCTCTGTGATGTCCGAGACATCGTAATACAAATGATGCGGCGTCACCTCGCAAGTGACTTTTAGACCACGCTCCCGTGCCGCCCGAATCAGGGACAAACCTTCTCCGGCGGAGTAGTGGCAAAGCTTTCCGGTCAGATCGTATTTCTCGATCATCTGCAAGGCAAATCGCGTCGCCGAGACTTCACATTCCGCTGGTCGGCGTTCCTCGTGGGTCGCGGCATTCTTATGCTGTTCCATTAACTCGGGATCTTCACAATGGAAGCTGACGTTGCAACCCCGATAATGGGCCAGAGTTTCGTCGATCTGCTGCAGCGTGGTGAAGAACAGGTCACCGACACTGTGTCCCATATAGGCCTTATAGGGAACAGGAAATGAAAGCGGCCGGGTACCAGGACCGATGCCAGCATAGAGAGTCACATGGACCGGAATATTGCGGCTGGCGAGATGTTGTTCTTTGGCCCGGTAAGTGGAGTCAGAAACAGGAGCGGCCGGATTATTCGGCATATCGGCCACGTGTGCGACGCCACCGTTGATGGCGGCCGCGGAGACCGTGCAGAAATCTTCCTTGTAAGTTTCCTTGCCGCTGACGTCGTCTCGAGCATGAATGTGGATATCACCCATTCCCGCGAAGATCAGACAGTCGTCGCTGAATGTGACATCCGGCTTCCCGAGGTTCGTTCCGACGTCGACGATCTTCTCGCCTTCAATTCGAATTTGTCCTGACCACTGACGATCTGAGTGGACACAATGCCCGGCGAGAATCATGCGTGACAGCCTTCTTGTACGACAGGTTTTCAACCTGTCAGTTCTGGTTTGTTTCGAATTAGAATTTCAACATGGATGTATTGTAGGACGGACATTCCTGTCCGTCACACGCTCCGTCCCGTTGACCAACGTGCGAAACAGTTCGACAAACAGGACGGGTATTCCTATCCTTCTTCCCTTGGGCAAATCGTTTGGCATGACGGAGCGTAAGACGGACAGGAGTATCCATCGCCCATCTGTAGGACGGACATTCCTGTCCGTCGCACGCTCTGTCCCGTTGACCAACGTACGAAACAGATCAACAACTAGGACGGGAATTCCTATTCCCGTTCCCTCGGGCAAATCGTTTGGCAGGACGGAGCGTAAGACGGACAGGAATGTCCGTCCTACACTCGCCCTCAATGTCATCACTTCTTAACTAAGTACTTTTTCAGGACCTCTTCGTTGACTTCGATTCCCAGACCTGGCCCGGTGGGAACCGTGATATATCCCTGCTCAAGCTGGAACGGCCTGGTCACGATCTCTTCCCGAAATGGATTTTCAAACGTGTCGAACTCCAACATCGGTTCGTCAGTCGTAAAGCCAAAGGTATAGCCCGGCAGTAACGACAAAATTTGCAATGTCGCCGCAATCGCGACGGCACCACTCCAGCAATGCGGCACGCACTGAACACTAAACAATCGAGCCATTTCCGCGATGAACAGGACTTCGGCGATGCCGCCGCACAATGTCGCGTCCGGCTGAATGATGTCGAACGAACGCTTGACGATGTGGTCACGCGCCGAGGCCCTCGAATCGAGCGCTTCACCTCCAGAAACAGCAATATCCAACGACGCGGTCAGGACATCATAGCCGGCATAGTTCAGACCTTGCGGCAACGGTTCTTCGAAGCAATAGAAATCGAGTTTTTCGAGCTCCTTACCGAATTTCACCGCTTGTGGGATCGTGAAGGCGCCATTTCCATCCGTCAACAGCTTGATGTCAGGCCCGACAGCCTCGCGGATCTTGGTCAGCACTGCCAGGTCGCGTTTGTTTTCGAATCGGCCAGTGCGAATCTTCATCGCCAGAAAGCCGCGTTTGGCCAGCCCAGCCGCTTCCGCCGGAAACTGTTCTTCGGGACGAACACCCTCTGTGTAATTCATTGCCGCAGCATACGGCATGATTTTGTCCCGAACTCGACCACCATACATTTCGGCGACCGACAGGCCCAATGCCTTACCTCGCAAATCGTGGAGCGCGAGATCCACTCCGGCAACGGCCCGACCATCACCAAAATTCGCACCCCACAAAGACCGCCACAACTTCCGATGCTCCAGCGGATTCTTGCCGAGCAGTTCGGTTTTCAGATGGTCTTCGATAATCCCCCGGGTCCCCCCAACATCAGAGGTCTCGCCCCAACCCACCAGGCCACTGTCTGTACTGAGTTTGATCAACAGGGCATCGCGAAATCCGCCTAATGCGGTCGATACGCCGATTGCCCGCTGCAACTTGTGCTGGACAGGAAACGTTTCGACTTTTGTGATCTTCAATGAACTTGGCTTGGCCGGCGAATCGGCTGCTTCAACCGCTCCATTCGAAGCCAGAGATGACAGGCCAGCGAGGGCTCCAAACGAGCCGAGCGTTCCTGACCGCAGCAAATCTCGCCTGGACATTCCGGTGTTAGTCACGATGTTTCCCGCTTTCTGTAGGGCGTTCTTGGATTGCCGACGATGTCCGGAAGCAATCCACGGAAGACGAAAACCACAGCGAGGCGCTGAAACTCTAACTGGTGCGGGAAGGTTCCTCAAGGAAGGAACCGAACGATCAGCCGCGGCTCGCTTTTCAGCATTGCCGGGAGGTGTTTCCGTCGCTGATCTCGTGAGAACCCGGACATTCAATGGCGACTGTTAGTTTTCTTCGACCTCCCGCACGCGGCTGGCGAGCCAGGAAAAATCGTCCCAGAACTGTTCGCCCCATTGTTTGCGTGCTTCACGCAGCAGGTCTTTGGCGGCTTCGTGGCAGCGTTTAATGCTTTCGCCCCAGTTTTCGACAATAATTTCTTCAGGAATGATTCCTCTTCGGATCAATATCCCAGCCATGTCATAGGCTACGCAGACTTCTTCTGCCGCTTGTCGGTCCTTCTCTGTCCAAGATTCATAGGGCGTGCCAGCGAGACTTCTCAGTGACTTACGAGCTTGCCGCTGACTGGGCTGCTGCAGGAACTGAATGATCTCGATGGTACTTTGAGTTTGGATTGCTTCCCGAGTCGCCGATTGCTGGCCGCGCATTGCCACCAGCTGCCGCCAATACACGAAGAATGTCCCGACAATGGCAAAATCAGAGATTGCCTGCAGGACCAGAAACCAGACCGGTGTTTGATTCATATCACGACGGCTCGAAGCGGGGCAGGGGGGCTAGTACCTGAGAGATTTCTGTAGCTAATCTTGTGAGAGATTGGGGCGGTTCGCTCCGTTTCTAGTCCGATGCCCAACGTTTGGGAGCCTTAGTGGTCCATTTCAGAATTGGATGTAGGGTTAGCCAACAGGCTGGGTGTTCCGATAAATCTCGGGAAACTGCGGTGACAACCCTACATTTGATTGTGAAATGGACCACTTAGCCACATGAAATTCAGCGTTCCGAAATCGCTCACGGCGTAAGGCAGAGCATATGGACTGCTTGATCGGGAGCCACCAGCCGGTCACTCGGGCTCACTCCAGACCCGTGCACTGCCGTCATCGTCGATCTCAACGTGGATGACATTGGGGCAGCAGCAAACCGGGCAGTCCTCGACATATTCCTGACTTTCACCCGCCGAAGGATCGACCGGCACGACAATCTCTTCGCCACAGGAATCACAGATATAGGTCGCTTCGTCGCGCATGGTATCAGGACCGTCGGACAGGTTATCAGCAGATCCAATTCTAGAGGGAGGCGAACAGCTTATACTGTTCGCGGCCACGAATGAGTCTTTTTCAATATCTATCCCCGCGAACAAACGTCTCTTTTATGACCGTGCGCGGTATAAAAACCTGTCCGACGAAAAAAGTGGCCAGAAATCGCTCTCTGGCCACTCTCACATCTGACACATCTCATTACTTCTTGAACTTGTACACGCCCTTGCCATTGGCGCTGACCATCGTGAAGTAGATCTCGCCCTGTTCATCGTCACCGAACGAGATGATCGGCAGCTTGTCACTGGGGATCGCTTCATTCGAGATGACTTTCTTGGCGGCGGTGTCATACTTCAAGGCCCAGATCTTGCCAGTCACATAGTCGGCATAGATGTACTTGCCAATCAGTTCCGGCAATTTCGTGCCTCGATAAACGAGACCACCGGTGATCGACAATCCAATCTGATGATCGTATTCCCAGATCGGTTCGACCAAATCCGGACGTGGGCCGCTGGCCTTGGTGCCAAACGGGTGCATGGCTTCACGTACGTTCCAGCCATAATTGCCGCCCTTGGTGATCAGATTAATCTCTTCCCACAAGTTCTGGCCCACATCAGCACACCAAAAATCACCCGTCTTACGGTCAAATGCCATGCGCCAGGGGTTCCGCAGGCCATAGGCATAGATTTCGGGCTGGGTTTTCTCCTTACCGACGAATGGATTGTCCTTCGGCACGGCATATTTCTTACCTGCGTCCTGATGATCTACGTCGATTCGCAGAATCTTACCCAACAAGGTATTCAGATTCTGTGCGTTTTCGTAAGGATCATTACCAGCACCGCCGTCACCCAGGGCAATGTACAAATACCCGTCCGGCCCGAAGGCGACGGTTCCTGCTTTGTGATTCCAGAACG
>JAQGHT010001209.1 GCA_028291565.1 Planctomycetaceae bacterium
CAAGGCGTTTTGGGCCTTTTTGACCCCTTTTGGTCCAAGGCGGCCAACTTCTTGTGGGACCGCCGGACAGGTTGGAAACCTGTCCTACTCAATCTTCCACTGGGAGCCAATTGCGGTTCGCATCTTGCCGGATTTTCTCGTGGCCGTTGACGGTCAATAACGCCTTCAGCGTCGCCGAAGTGATATTCGTACCCAGGCGTTTGATTTGTCCATCCGCTGAGGAAACCAGCGGATCCAGGTGCAGGCAGCTCACTCCGGCGGGGCTGTTCAACTTGAAATCCATGTCCTGGAACGCCAGGTCGCGCGGTTCCATCCAATGGATTCCCGCACCGTAGTTTTCCACAATCAGGATGGTGTTGGCCATGTCATCTTTGACATCTTTCAGCGTAAATCGCGGGTTGTCGGGCCACAAGGCCGTGGGCCACATCGTTTCTGGCCCGACGACGGCCAGGACGTTCGTCGTGGTGTTTCCGTTCGGTTCCAGGCCATGAAAGCGGAACGCCTGCGGCATGCGAGATTCCAGCTTCCGATTGTTTGGACCATCCCAGGGCTCAGAGAATCGATATTCGTCGTACAGATCCTGTTCATTAAAAAACGGCAAAATCAAAACGCGCCAACTGTGCATAGGGCGTCCGCTTTTATCCGCGAGATAGGGCGGCGGAAATTGGCCGTATTGGTCATGATAGTTATGCAGTGCCAATGCCAGGACTTTGAGATTGCCCTTGTCTTGCGTCCGCTGGGCCGCGATTCTCGCTTCCTGAATGGCCGATGCCAGGGCCATCCCTCCCGTGATCACGACAACAACGGCGACAATCGCCAACGCCCCAAGAGCCATATTCCAGTTGTGGCGGAGCCGGTCGGGTTTTGGATCTGACATGATGTTGATTCCTGGACTGGAAACGTCATGACGGTTTCTATCGCCAAACTCACCTTGAGGTGACAAACAACGTGGCGAGCGGTGGGTGTAAGCCCACTGGTTCCTCGGCTTTTTGTCTGATTCTTAAGATTGGGGCGACCGACTCATTTCTAGAGAATTCACCCGGCTTTGACAGGATCACTTGATTAGGACTTTCGGCGACTCAAAGGGACCTGTAAGTCATCTAGGTCCGGTACGTCTCATCCCGCACAAGCCAGAGGCTTATGCTACGACGAAGCTGGACGACCCAAGAATTACGGAGTAATTTCAATTTCCTTGAGCAACTACGCTGACCGCTGCTCGGGGTACTTGATACGTCCATGATAAATCGCGTTCAGTGATTTGACCAGAGAATCTTGAATTTTATTCAGTTCCGTCAGTGTCAGGCCACATTCTTCAAACTGGCCATCCAGCAGACGCTTGCGAGCGATATCGTTCACTAATGATTCGATCCGCTTCGGAGTGGGTTCACTCAGCGCGCGGCTGGCACTTTCGACGGCGTCTGACAGCATCATCACTGCCAGTTCGCGAGTTTGAGGTTTAGGGCCCGGGTAGCGAAAGTCCGATTCCTGGACGTCGTAACCCTGGTCGGGATGCTCGCTCGCCTGCTTGTTGGCTGCGTGATAGAAGTATTCGACCAAGGTCGTGCCATGGTGTTGTTCGATGAAATCCACAACGGGCCGCGGCAGGCCATGCTGTTCCGCCAGATCGACGCCGTCTTTGACGTGGCCGATAATGATCAGAGTGCTCATCGCGGGAGCCAGCTGATTGTGGCGACTCGTTTCGCCCAGCACCATATTTTCCACGAAATAGTGCGGCTTCACCATCTTGCCGATGTCGTGAAAGTAGGCTCCAATTTTGACCAGCAGGCCATTGGCTCCAATAGAATCCGCCGCCGTTTCCGCAATCGACGCCACGGTGATGGAGTGGTTATAAGTGCCGGGCGCACGACGGACCAGCTCCGCCAGCAACGGATGAGACACATCACCCAGTTCCAGCAGACTCGTGTTGGTGACGACACCGAAGAGTGATTCGATAAATGGCAGACTGCCCGCGACCAGGAAGCCCGAAACCAGGCACCAGGCGGCGCCACGCAGGCTGGCCATCAGCAGGTTCGTATTCTCAAATAAGGCTGCCAGCGATTGAGTTTCGATCACGGCCACGCCCCAGGAGACGACAAAATAGGCGACGGCCGAACCCAATCCCACTTTGATCAATGTCGAGCGGGACGAGACCTGCGTCAGGGGAATGACGGTCAACGTGGCGGCACTCATCAGGACGACGAAATGTCCCAACCCGGAACCTGTGGAAAATGCCAGAATCAGGCTCAATGAAAAGCCGGTCAGTGTTGCGAGCAACTGATTGTAGGCGATGGCGAAGATCATCACCGTCGCCGTTAGTGGAATGACTTCCGCGCGCCACGGATCAAATGACAGTGCCTGCCCCAGGGCGACGGCCACGACAATCACGACTAGATAGACGCTCAGACGACTGGCGCTGCGAACCAGTTCGGGCTCGTTTCGAACGAGATAATAGCCATTCAGACCGCCCAGCAGGATGATGACTGCAGCGACGACCATGACCCGCAACCAGCGCTGCCAGGCGGTGATCTGGTCTTCGAACGCATTGTATTCTGACTGCAATAACGAAAGAAAATCCTGATCAATCACGGTGCCGGGATTGACGAGGAGATTTCCTTTTTTGAACGCTTCTTTGACATCAGGCGTGCTTTTTCTGGCCAGCTGCCGGGCATCCTGAGTCGCTTGATCGTTATAAAATAAAGTCTCCTGGACATGAGTCGTCAGCCAGTCTTCGAGCATCGGTCGAATGTTTTGGAGAGCCGCGAAACGGGGCCAGGCGGCTCCCAGACGCCCATTGGCGGACAACAGCAGCGGCAGCTGTACGTCCGAAAGCATCACCAGACGGTCCTCACTACGCGACTCGGAGATCGCCGCAGCTTCCAGCGAATTTTCGTTTTCCAGCTCCGTCGCTGCAGCGATGCCGTTCGCGGGCCCGGTCCGATCGTCGTCAGTTACCGCCGTTCCTTCCTGAGGCATAATCCTGAGCATTGTCAGGTCAGAGAGTTTCACATTCGGAATCGACAGCGACAACAAGACTCCGGTGTCCAGAATCGGCTGAATGAATTGCCGAAACTCCTGATCGATCTTTTTGAGTTGTTCCGGGTCGCGAACTGCGGCATAGAACCGGTCGCGACGCTGCGCGGTCGTGGGACCATTCCGCGGGTTGGGTCTTTTGCCGATCTGACCAACATCCGTAAGCCCAAATGGAATCAGAAGATCCGGCGGAATCAGATCAGCCTGTTTCACGGCGGCAACGCGCTTCAACATGCCGCCCAACTTGCCGGGCAGCTCTTCAATCAGTACCCGCTTGTGATTGAAAATGGGGGGGACTTTGGACTCGGCGTCGTCCCGCGCGCGTTCGGTCTGTACGAGATTTGGACGCTCAAAGTCCAATCGAGCGGCGATCCCGTAGTCGGCGCGCTGCCCGAGACGGTAGCCGAACGGTTTGCGCATTGCGTGAACCGAGACAAGCATCCCCACAAGTGCTAACAGGACCAACAATAGCCGTAAGGCCGCGTGCCGGTTGCGGAGGAGTTCCCAAAGACTTCTCAACGGACTTGCGGCAGGCCGGATGGCCAGAGTCCGCGCAGCTCGTCGATGACCATGATATGGCATGTGTTGATGCGGACCAGTTCCGAAGAAACGGTCGCGCATTCCTGCAGGAAATAGAACTCTCGGTCAATTTGCGGCTCTGAGAATCAGGAAGTGAGTCCGAATTCACGAAACGACCAATCATCGATTGGTCGCTTTAAGCCCCACCATCCACAACAAGTTGCGATGCCGAGAGCAACAATAACTTAGGCCGGAGGAATTGCGACAGTCAAGAGTCAGCCGAAATGGCGGACTCCGATTCTCTGCGCAGACACTCAGCCTGACGAAATTGTTAACTCCATCATGCCAAGAAACAACCCAAGTCGTCAATACGTCAAGGCCCGGAAGCTTTGCCAGTTGAGGCAAATCCCCCTGTATTAACAATCGTGTATGACGCCGCGAAGGAATTCCCAGAGCAGCATGCTTTGAAACGTCCATTCTCAAGGGAACATTGGAAACGAGATCAAATCCAGATCATATCACGCAACTTAGACAGACTGGAACTTTCGTCCTAAATACAAGAAGTCTCTCGATTCAGACCGCGTGGGGTATAGTTGGCTCTGGAGATTGCAATGCGGTATGCTGCGACTCTTATTTCGAGCATCAAACAGGAGTTTTCATACCATGTCGTCAACACCCCCCGCCCTTCAAGTCACGGGAATTGACCATGTCACCCTCGTTGTGGCCGATCTGGAACGCAGCCGGAAGTTCTATTGCGATCTCTTGGGGATGCGCGTCGTGGAACGGCCAGGTTTTGGATTCCCGGGCAGTTGGTTTCAAGTCGGTAACCAGCAGATCCATTTGATTTTGGCACACGAAGGAAGCGCCCCGGCCGGCTTTCCCGCGCCCGCCGAGTATGTTCGTCCCGGCCGTACGTTTCATTACGCATTTGAAGTGGCCGATGCGACGATCGTTCCCGAGATTCTGAAATCGCGCGGAGTCGAGATGAAGGGTGAGCCGCGATATCGTCCCGATGGCTGTTTGCAGGTCTTCTGTATGGACCCGGACGGTCACGTTGTGGAAGTGTTCTCCCGGCCCGCTTAGGACTGGCGAATCAATAACTGTCGGAACCATTAGCAGCAGGACTTACCCCCCTGTCCGACATCGCGCCAGACGGACAAGAATGTCCGTCCTACAGCCACGCGACCTCGTCGCGTGGCGGACGATCCAGAAAGCCGTCATTGGTCACTTGTGAAATGCTCTTTCGTCACAAATGACGAATGACAAGTGGCCCAAGAACCAATGGTTCCGACAGTAATGACTTTGCCGATCCTTATCAGCCGTTACAGGGAAAGTCTTCCGGTCCGAACATCTGACGAACTTCGGTCTCACCCTCCCAGCCCGGCCAGAGTTCCTTGTGAAGTTCCATAAACTTGACGGCCGACTTGATGGCCTCTTCCTTCGATGTCAGTTCAAACTGTGCATACCCACCGATGACCTCTTTGGCCTCAGTGAAAGGCCCGTCGGTCACGCTGATTTGCCCGCCCGAAAGCCGGACGCTGGCTCCCAGTGCGGTCGGGCCCAGCCCCCCACTGCCGATCATCGTGCCGGCTTTCATTGCCTCTTCGGAGAGTTTTCCAATGGCATCCATGAGCGGCTTGGGCGGCATGCCCGACGTCTCGGTAGACTTAACAATCATCATGAAACGCATAATCGTAATCCCTGATAGCTTTAGTTTGTGACCTGGACCGTCGGCCAGACCCGACCAGTGAAATTCTCTGGCCACATTATTGTCGAATGAGGGGCTGAGAAATCGACAACAGGCCATTTTTTTTCCGAACTTGGATCAGTTTCGCTCAAACCGTGACATCTGGCTGAAATCGTGAGATTTCGAGAGCGACACGTCGATCGGTCCGAATTCTCACGAATTCAGCGACGAAAATCCCTTCAGCGTAAGACATTCATGCTGACCTGGAGACCCGAAA